>CAMDXD010000185.1 GCA_945877995.1 Bordetella parapertussis | reverse complement strand
GCCCGAATCGGCCACCGCAGCCGGGTCGAATCAGCTGCTGGGCTCGATCCGCAGCGGAATATAGATCGAGTTCTCGCCGCGACGTACCAGCAATGCGACGTTGCGCCCACGTTCGAATTGACCCATCAGCGCATTGAACTGCTCGGCGGTCTTTATTTCAACATTGTTGATGGCAACCACCACGTCGCCGCGCCGGATGCCAGCCCGCGCCGCATTGCCCTGTGCCTCATCGACCAGCACGCCGGCCGCCAGGCGCAATTGCGCGCGCTGTTCCGGGACCAGGTCAATGACACTGAGCCCCTGCCGTGGCTGGACGCGTCCGGACACGTTGGGCCCCTGCGGCTGCGGTTGCGGCTGCGGCGCCTGGCCCTGCGGGCCGGGCTGGCCCCGCTGCGGGCCGCGCGGGGCGGCTCTCTCTTCCGGCGTATCGGCCACGGTCACCGTGAACTCGCGCGACTGTCCCTTGCGCCAGACCTCGACCGGCACCCTGCTGCCGGGCCGCGTCGCCGCGACCAGCCTCGGCAGGTCGCCCGACGTGTTGACCACCTTGCCATCGAACCGCAGGATGATGTCACTCGGTTCGATGCCACCCGACTGCGCCGGCCCGCCCTTTTCGAGGGAATTCACGAGCGCGCCCATGGGCTTCTTGAGCCCGAACGACTCGGCCAGCTCTCTGGTCACTTCCTGGATGACGACGCCGATACGGCCACGCGCGACACGCCCGGTGCTTCGCAGCTGCGTGACGATGTCCATTGCCACGTCGATCGGGATCGCGAACGACAGGCCCATGAATCCGCCGGTGCGGCTGTAGATCTGCGAGTTGATACCGATCACCTCGCCGCGGAGGTTGAACAGCGGCCCGCCTGAATTGCCAGGATTGATCGCGACGTCGGTCTGTATGAACGGCACGAAATTCTCTTGTGGCAGGGCCCTTCCCTTCGCGCTGACGATACCGGCCGTCACGCTGTTGTCGAATCCGAATGGGGAACCGATCGCGATCACCCATTCGCCGACCCGCAGACGGCTCGGATCGCCCAGCGCGACGCGGGGCAATCCGGTGGCTTCGATCTTCAGCAGCGCGATGTCCGTTCGCCGATCTGCCCCGATCACCTTCGCCCGGAACTCACGCTTGTCGGTCAGGCGTACCGTGATGTCGTCCGCGCCCTCGACCACATGGGCATTGGTCAGGATGAACCCGTCCGCACTGATGATGAAGCCGGAACCCAGCGAGCGCGACTCGAGGTCGCGCGGACCCGGAGCACCCTGATTCGGCGGCAGGAATCGGCGGAAGAACTCGAAGAAAGGGTCGTCCTCGGGAATGTTGGGCAGTTGCGGCAGCCCGCGCCCGCCGCCGCGCACGACCTGGGTGGTCGAGATGTTGACCACCGCCCCGCCCTGCCGTTCGACAAGGTCCGCAAAATCAGGCAACACAACCTGGGCATGCGCCGGTTCGACCGGGCGCAGGAGGGACAGGGCCAGCAGCATGGCAGTCAGGCAGGCATACGGACGACGGATCATTTGGCAACCATGGATGCGTGGAAAACAGACAAGGACCGGGCAAGGCGGCGGCTCATGCGTCAGTCGGGCTGGCGCGATGCGCACGAAAGGCGCTCATGGAACATAGGCGCCGAGATCGCCAAAAACAAGTCCGGATGTCCTGCCCGCGGCTTGCTGCGGCGCAGGCCTCTTCAGCGCGAAGCGAGCGGCCCGATGGAATCGGCCACTTTGCGCAGCGTGGCCGCAGGCACCTCGCCTACCGTGATGACCGCCCGGCCTCCCGCAGCACGGGTGATGACCCCGACCGCTCCCCGCTGGCTGATGCCTTCATGGCCAGCCACGCGCGCGACATCGGGATCGACGAACACGGAAAGCGTCGCGAGGCCATCGCTGTAGACGGACTGCATCACAGGGCGATCATGCCCTGGCAACATGCGCGATACCTGCATCACCTTGCGAAAGCCCGGCGGCAACATCCGCGGCTCCGGGAACGGCGCCGGGCCAGCGTCGGCCCCTTTTGCCGGCACCTGGACGAGCGGGCCTGCGCCCGACTGTCGAGTCTCCTCGACAGAGCTGTTCTCGACCGTCCAGCCCACATGGCTGGTACGCCGGCTGGGCATCGCCTGCCGGGGGCTCAGACGCTCGCCCACCGACAGTTCGGTGAACACGAACTGCTCGATGATGTCCCCGCGCTCGTCGATGATCCGTCGCTTCACCGGCAGGCCCGATTGCTGGTCGGCCCAGACTTCCTGGGTGTAGCGGCTGCCGTCCCTGGCGCGCAACCGGATAACCTGAACCGCACGCCCCGCCGCGCGGTCGACCGGACCCGCCTCGATCAAGTAGTAGGCGGCCAGGGTCGATGGATCTTGTGGCAGGAAGTCGGGAAAGCCGCGGCCGGACACGCGTCGGTCGACACGTACCGTCTTCGAGTCGACAAAAAAGTAGTGGATCTCGTCTCCGCGACGCACCACTTCACGACGCGTACCGTCAAGCGACTCGATGCGCTCGGCATCGCCGCTGGCATTGAACAGGCGCGTGACCCGGGCGGTCTCGGTGATGCCGGCACAGGTGTACACATAGACGCCGCTGTAGCTGGCGCTTCGCGCGGCAGCAGACGCGCGCACGAGCCAGGCCTGCGCGTCGGTGGCGGCCGCGGCTGCGGCCATCGGCGCCTGGAAGGCGCCGACCCCGAGCGTACCCAGCAGCAGCAGCGCGCCTGAATGTATCAAGCGCCTGCGCTGACTGCCAGCGGACGACGCAGGCCCTGCCGGGCACACGGACACGCGGTTCATCGCGCGGCACTGGCCGCTGCGCCGGCGCCTGGTGCCGCAGCCGCATGCGCCGGCGGCAACACCACGAAGGCTGGCACCAGTTGCCGGTGCGCCATTGCATACTCGATGGCCACCGAGTCGCTCAGACCGGCATCAACGAAGGTCTCGGTCGGCGCCCGCTCGCCCGGCGCCAGCCATGCGAGCGCGCTGGCAGCCAGCAGCGCGGCCAGTCCGGCGAGCGCCATCGTGCGCAGCCTCGGCAGCCTGGCACGCCATCGCGTTACGACGGACACCGGCTCCTGTTCGAGGCGTTCATGGAACTTGTCGATGAAGCGTGATGAGCCGACCGCGTTACCCTGGAGCGCATCACGGATCACATGGAACGTCGCCCAAGCGTCGCGTAACTCGTCCTGACCCTCGAGCCTGCTGATGGTGGAAGGCACGCGACGGCGTTCCAGTTCGCCATCCATCAGGGCGGAGACATCCTTCATTTCACCACCTCCGGTCCTTGTGGGTACCCAGCAAAGGGCGCAACTGATCGGCGATCGCCTCGCGCGCCCGGAATATCCGCGAGCGCACGGTACCAATCGGGCAGTTCATGATCGCCGCGATCTCGTCGTAGCTCATGCCCTCGATCTCGCGCAGCATGATGGCCGAGCGCAATTCCTCGGACAACGCATCCATCGCCGCGTTCACTGTCTCGGCGACCTGCCGGCTCATCATTTCCTGCTCTGGCGTGCTGCTGTCGCGCGCGAGTTCGTTCTCGCTCGCAGCCTCGGCATCCTCCGGGTCGATATCCACCGTCGCCGGGGCCTTGCGGCCCTGGGCGGTCAGGTAGTTCTTGGCGGTGTTGATGCCGATGCGGTAGAGCCATGTGTAGAAAGCACTTTCCCCGCGGAACGTCGGGAGTGCGCGGTAGGCCTTGATGAACGCCTCCTGGGTGACGTCCTCGACCTCGGCCGGATCGCGCACCAGCCTGAACAGCAGCCGTTGCAACTTGCGTTCGTACTTGTTCACCAGCAGTTCGAACGCGAGCTTGTCGCCGCGCTGCGCACGCAACACCAACTGGTGATCGATCTCGCGGTCGCTCATCTACAGGCGCTCGCGCAAGGAGCCTGGGCCAGGCGCCCCGCGGCTACGAAATGCCATGCCACCTTCCGACAGACAGCGAATGGGCCCAATTAGTTCAATCGGCCAGCAATCTGCGCTGCTTCAGGGCTGGCCCCGCCTGCCAGACCAGCCCGACGCGCAGCCGCCGGAACGCCTCGGGCTCGCAGTTGTCGGACAGCAGCAGGCAATTGCAAGGCAATCGCTGCCCGTCGAGCCGCAGGCGGACCAACGTCAGCCGGTTGCCCACCACCGTCGACGGCAGCAGCCAGGCCCCGCGCACCTGCCCGTCACGGCGCCTTGCCTGCACCCGGCCGTTTCCGGCCACTTCCAGCCCGACGATCGACTGCGGCAGCGCGACCCGCGCCAGCCGTGCCAGGTGCAGCACCGCGCTGGCAGCGATCGCAGCGCAAAGCGCCACGGCGACGCCCGGCGGTGCCTGGGCGACCATCACCGCTGCCGCAGCCGTCGCATGGCCGCCGGCGATCGCCGTCGTGAGGCGCGATGACGGGCCGACCGCGACCGCCCACGGCGTATCGAAGCCGCACGCCCCATTGCGCCTGTCGGGCGAGGCCATGCCCGCATGGCTGGCTACCGGCGGCTGGTCGGTCGAGCGGGTCGTCGGACAGTCGGTCATGGTGCGGCGCCGGTGCAAAGGCACCTCGGGCGGGTGACGAGCAGGGCCGAAGTCTATACGCCATCACGGCCGTTCACAGTCGAGACAACGGCCTGTCAGACGGCAATCATCGGCTGTCGATCGCGCGAACCCCCCGACCACGCCTGCATAGGTGCGCCAGCGGGTATCATGCGCAGTCTTCACTGCCACAGGTGACCCCGATGCCCCCGACCGAGAGGCCGCGATGACCGGAGGGCCACCGCGCGCAGCCGATCGTGTCCTGCGCGGCGGATGCCTGCTCACCCAGGATCCTGCGCGCCCGGTGGCCGAGGCCCTGGCCATCGAGGGCGACCGGCTGGTGGCGGTGGGCAGCAACGAAGCGATCACCCAGCGCATCGGTCCCGGCACGCAGGTTCACGAACTGTCCGGGCGGACCGTGTTGCCCGGTCTCGTCGACGGGCATGCCCACATGGACCGGGAGGGGCTCAAGCAGGTATTCCCGTCGCTCGGGCCGGTGCGCTCGATCGCCGACATCCAGGCGCGGATCGCCGAACTGGCGCGCGCGTGCGTGCCCGGCGAATGGATCGTCACGATGCCGATCGGTACCCCGCCAGCCTACTTCGATGCCCCGGGCTGCCTGCGCGAAAACCGCTGGCCGACGCGGTACGAACTCGACGAAGCGGCCCCCGATCATCCGGTGTTCATCCGTCCCATCTGGGGCTACTGGCGCCATACCCCGCCGCTGGTGTCGATCGCGAACTCGCGCGCCCTTGCCTGCGCCGGCATCGACCGGCACACGGTGTCGCCGACCCCGACAATCACGATCGGGCGCGATGCCAGCGGCGAGCCGGATGGCGTGTTCTCGGAACAGACGATGATGCCGATCGTCGAGCACTCGCTGATGCGCTGCGTACCCGGCTTCAGCGAGGCCGACCGTGCGGCGACACTGCCGGCTGCCATGGCCGCCTACCACGCGTTCGGCACCACCAGCATCTTCGAGGAACACGGCGCCGCCGCTGAACTGATCCGCGCTTACAAGTCGGTGCACGGGCGCGGCGCGCTGACCATGCGCACTGCCCTGGTCGCGAGCCCCGACTGGGGCGCGCTGCCCGGCGGCACCCATCCCGAAAATTATGGCCGGCTGCTCGATGCCTGGTGCGCCGGCCTCGCCGAACCGGCCTGCGGCGACGCGCTGCTGCGCATCACCGGGCTGTTCGTCGACATCGACATCGTCGCCGACAACCGGGTACGCGCGCGCTCGATGCCCTATACCGGCTGGGCCGGCTTCAACTACGACACCGCGCTCGCGCGCGAGAAGGCGCGCGCGCTGCTCATCGCCTGCGCCGAGCGCCGCATCCGGGTGGTGGCGATATGGCCGAACATGCTCGACCTGTTCGAGGAGGTGGATCGAATCGTGCCGATCCGCGACCAGCGATGGGTGCTCGGCCACCTCTCTTCGCTGTCGCGAGGAGACATCGGCCGGGTACGCGACCTCGGGCTGGTCACCACCAGCCACACCAATCGCTACCTTTACAAGGAAGGCCACCTGCTGGCGGAAAAGCTAGGCCCGGGGCGCGCGCATGAGGTCTCGCCGCTGCGGTCGCTGATCGAGGCAGGGGTGCCGGTATCGCTGGCCACCGACAACGTGCCGGTGTCCATGTTCTGGCCGATATGGCAGGCAGTCACCCGGATCAACCGCTACAGCGGCGCACCGGTGGCGCCGGAAGAGGCCATCAGCCGCAGCCAGGCCCTGCATGCCGCGACGGTGTCCGGCGCGATGCTGACCTTCGAGGAAAACCGGAAGGGCACGCTTGCGCCAGGCCTGCTCGCCGATCTCACGGTACTCGATCGCAATCCGCTGGCGGTGGCCGACGACGAACTGATGGACCTTCGTTCCGACCTGACGCTGGTCGGCGGACGCATCGCATGGCCGGCAGCACCGAACGCGACGGACGCCCCGGCGGCCGGACAAATGGCATAGTCGATCCTTTTTCCTTGATGCAGTTCAACATGCGCAGCACAGGCGACGCTTCCACCCGAGACAGGCCCTCATGACCCACATCCGTTCCGCCGTCCTTTCCCTCGCCACCGCAGCTGCCGCGCTTGCCGCAGCCGGCAGCGCACTTGCCCAGGGCGCTGCCCCGGCGTTCCCGACGCGTCCGATCACGATGATCGTGCCCTTCGCACCCGGCGGTTCCGCCGAAGTGCTCGGGCGTGAATTCGGCATCGAGATGACGAAGCTGCTCGGGCAGAACGTGATCATCGAACTCCGCCCGGGCGCCGGCGGCAACATCGGGGCCGAATACGTCGCCAGGCAGAGCCGGCCGGACGGCTACACCCTTTTGCTCGGGTCGCTGTCGGTGTCGACCAACGTCAGCCTGATGCGCCTGAGCTGGGACCCGCGCAAGGACCTGGTGCCGGTCGCCGGCATCGCCACGGTACCCAACCTGCTGGTGATCGCTACCGACAGCCCCTGGAAGAACGTCACGGACCTGGTCAACACCGCGAAAGCCAAGCCAGGAGCGCTGTTCTTCGGGTCCTCTGGTCCGGGCACCAGCAGCCACCTCGCTGGCGAACTGTTCCAGGATCGCGGCAGCGTCACGATGACGCATGTGCCTTACAAGGGCAGCGGTGCCGTATATCCCGACCTGATCGCCGGGCGCGTGAACATGCTGTTCGACCTCGCAGGATCCGCCGTCGGCCAGATCAGCGGCGGCAAGGTGCGGGCGCTGGCGACGACCGCGCGCAAGCGTTCGCCGGCCATGCCCGACGTTCCCTCGATCGCGGAAACGCTCGCTGGTTTCGATTTCGGCAGCTGGTTCGCTCTCTTTGCACCGACTGGCACGCCCAAGGACGTGCTGGCCACGCTCGAGCAGTCGGTGATCCGATCAATGCAGACAGACCGCCTGAAGACCCGCCTCGCCCAGATCGCCGCCGAGCCGGTGCCGCATCCGGGCGCTGAGTTCGCGAAGTTCCTGGTGAGCGACGTCGAACGTTATGCACGGCTGGTACGCGAGGGCAAGCTGGCGCCGCTGCAGTAACAGTCACCCTGCAATGGCCCGGCTGCGGGACGGCAGCACGAAGGGTGGACTCGCTATACTGACGTGATGGATATTGCGTCGCCCC
>CAMDXD010000184.1 GCA_945877995.1 Bordetella parapertussis | reverse complement strand
GCTGTCGATCGCCGAAGTCTCCTCCCTGATCCAGGCGAAGCGGCTGTCCGCGGTGGAATATACCCAGGCTCTGGTGCAGCGCATCGACACCCTCGAGCCGCAGATCAATGCGTTCATCACGCCCACCACGACGCTGGCCCTGGCGCAGGCCCGCACGGCCGATGCGGACATCGCCGCCGGCCGCTGGAAGGGCCCGCTGCACGGCGTGCCGTTTGCGCTGAAGGACATCTACGATACCGCTGGCATCCTCACCTCCGGGCATTCGCGCGTCTGCATCGATCGCATACCGGCACAGGACGCCACCACTACGCGCAAGCTCTACGAGTCAGGCGCGACCCTGCTCGGCAAGCTGGCGACCCATGAATTCGCCCATGGCGGCCCGTCCTTCGACCTGCCGTGGCCACCCGCGCGCAACCCGTGGAACACCGCCTGCTTCACCGGGGGGTCCAGCAGCGGCTCCGGGGCGGCGCTGGCTGCCGGCTTCGTGCCGGCGGCGCTCGGCTCGGACACGGGTGGCTCGATCCGCGGCCCGGCCTCGTGGTGCGGCGTGTCCGGCCTGATGCCCACCTTCGGGTTGGTGTCGCGCGCCGGGGTGATCCCGAACTCATTCTCGTTCGACCATTGCGGTCCGATGGCACGCTCGGTCGAGGACTGCGCGATCCTGCTGCAGGCAATCGCCGGCTTCGATGCCGCCGACAGCGGCTCGGTCCGGTGCAGCATCCCGGATTACCGTGCGGCGCTGACGCAGGACCTGAAGGGCGTGCGCATCGGCGTACTGCGCCACTACTGGGAGGAAGACCAGCCCGCCCCGGCCGACGTGGTCGCCGCGCTGGACGATGCGATCGGCGTGCTGCGCAGCCTGGGCGCGGTAGTCGAGGATGCCCGCGTGCGGCCGCTGAAGGAATCGTTCGACATCAAGGTGATCATCGCCGAGACCGAGATCTTCACCATCCACCTGAAGGCACTGCAGGAGCGGCCGGGCGATTTCGGCTGGGACTTCCTGCAGCGGGCGCTGCCGGCCTGCCTGTTCTCCGCCAGCGACTACTTCCGTGCCACGCGAGAACACCGCCGCACGCTGTCGCAGATGACCGGCATCTTCGACCGCTACGACGTGCTGCTCACCATCGGCCAGGGTGCGGCACCGAGGCTCGATCACCACGATCCGCTCAACTTCTGGAAGAAGCCGAACCTGTTCACGCCTTCGAACGTCGCGGCCGGCCCGGCGCTCGTGGCGTGCAGCGGCTTTTCGGCGAGCGGGCTGCCGCTGGGGATGCAGATCGTCGGTCGCCCGTTCGACGAGTCGACGGTGCTTCGGGTGGGCCACGCATTCCAGTCTTCGACGGACTTCCATCGCCGGGAGCCGCTGCTGGTGCCGGGATCGCCGCAGCCGGTGCTGGCGGCGATCCCGCACCCCACCGATGCGCCCGATACGGATGCAAAGACCCGCGCGCTGTGTGACACGATGGCGGCGCGGGCCGGGCTCACGCTGAACGACTCGCAGCGCATCCTGCTCTACCGCGCGGCGCCATACGCGCTCGAGATGGTCGCCCGCCTGAAGGGCGACCACGGCTTCGAGGAGTCCCCGGCCAACGTCTTCCAGTTCCCCGATTCCATCCTGTCGCGCGCCCGCCGTTGACAACCCTCGGCTGATCGATCCACACCCGTCATACCGGGCGCCGTTGCGCCCACCCTCACTGAAGGAAACACGCAATGATCCGAGCCGCCATCGTCGGCCTCGGCCGCTGGGGCCAGAACATGGTCACCTGCGCCCGCGGCAGCAATCAGATCAGGTTCGTCGCCGGTGCCACGCGCACCCCGGCGAAGGCCCGGGCCTTCGCCGATGAACACGGCTTTCCGCTGCATGGCGATCTCGACGCCGTGCTCGCCGATCCGAACATCGATGCAGTGGTGATCACCACACCGCACAAGAGCCATGTCGACGTGATCACCCGTGCTGCGAAGGCCGGCAAGCATGTGTTCGTCGAGAAGCCGTTCACGCTGAACCGGCGCGACGCGATGGTCGCGATCGAGGCATGCACGGCGGGCGGCGTCACGCTGTCGCTCGGCTTCAACTGGCGCTTCCAGCCGGCGATGCTCGAGATCAAGCGCATGTTCGCGGACGGCACGCTCGGCCAGCTGCTGCATGTCGAAGGCAACTTCAACGGCCCGAGCGTGTTCCGCTATGCGCCCGACCACTGGCGCCCCGACCGCACCGAGAGCCCGGGCGGCGGCTTGACCGGCCGTGGCGTACACAACATGGATGCGATGATCTTCCTGGCCGGACCGATCGAGCAGGTCTATGCGCAGAGCTTCCGCCAGGTGCTCGACCGCGGCGTGGACGACACCACCTCGGTGCTCTACCGCTTCCGCAGCGGTGCCACCGCCTACCTGGGAATGGTGCTGGCCAGTGCCGAATGCTGGCGCATGCAGTTCTTCGGCACCAAGGGCATGGTCGAGGTCGGTGCGATCGAGCACCTTCCGACCTGGGACATGACGCTGCAGATGATCGACCAGCCGCGCGAAGTCCGGAAGTTCACGGCCGAGCGCACCGAGAAACTGGAACTGGAGGCGTTCGCCCGTGCGATCGAGGCGGGCCAGCCTTACGTGATGCCGGTCGAGGACATCGTGGCCGGTGTGTGCGGCCTCGAGGCCATCCTGAAGTCGATAGCCTCCGACCTCCCGGTGAAGGTGGAACAATGAGCGCCGCACCCTCGCCCGTATGGGTGGACGAGCCCGAAGGACGCAGCTTCCGCCGCCTGCCGGTGACCACCATGCTGAACGGCGCCGAACTGACCGTGCCGCTGCACGTGGTGACCGGTGCAAAGCCCGGGCCGACGCTGGGGATCATCACCAACCAGCACGGTGACGAGTTCCTGCCGACGATGGTGATCCGACAGTGGCTCGCCGGACTCGACACCTCGACGGTTTCGGGCCGGATCGTCGTTGTGTCGGTAGCCAACCCGCTTGCGACCGCCGCCTGCCAGCGACTCACGCCCGAGCCGCACGGCCGCACCGACCTGCACGAGGCCTTTCCGGGAAATGCCCGCGGCAACACCACGCAGATGATCGCGGCGGTGATCACTGCGCACGTGCTCGACCACATCGATTTTCATTGCGACTTCCACGCGGGCGGAACCGGCGGAAGGCTGCAGGGGCGCGTCGACTACAACGGCAAGGCACCAGCCGAGGTGAAGCAGCGCTGCTTCGAGATGGCACGCGCGTTCGGCCAGCCGTTCGTGCACGAGAACGACCTGACCGGCACCTCGGCGCACTATGTGACGACGAAACGCGGCATCCCGAGCTGCAACCCGGAAGTCGGTGGCACCTTCCTCGGCCCTGACAGCAGCGCCACCTACACGAAGCAGTCGCTGGACGGGCTGAACCGGCTGGCTGCGCACCTCGGTCTGCTCGATGCACCGGTACCGGCAGCGAAGCAGATCCATTTCGACCTGGTCGCGCGGCGCGAGCTGCGACCGCACAACAGCGGCTACCTCGAGTCGCTGTTCGAGCGTCCGGAGCAGATCGGGCAGCCGATCGCCGCCGGAACGCTGCTCGGCCGCGTGATCGATCTGTACAGCTACGCGGTGCTCGAAGAGATCGTGGCGCCGTTCGACGGGTTCCTGTTCTTCTCGCGCTACAGCGGAACGGTGAGCGCCGGTACGCAGGCGTTCGCCCTCGCCGAGGCCGCCAAGAGCCAGCAGTTGTCCTGAATGCCGGATGCGTGCGGCACCGACCATGGAGGTTAACCATGCAACTGAGCGATGAAGAGCTGGCGATGCAGCGCGGCGAGCGCGGTCCCGCGCTGAAGGAAGCGATCGACTTCCAGGTCGCAGTGGGCCGTTTCTTCGGTGCGAAGCGGTTCGTGCCGATCGCCAACGCACACATGATGGGCGACATCGAGGTGATGGGCGATGCCGGGCTGGCCCGGCTGCAGCGGATGGCCGAAGCCGGCACCCGTTGTTCGGTGGGCATCACCACCAACGCGCGCTGCATCGATTTCGCGTGGGCCAAGCAGCTCGAGCAGGTCGAAGACGAGGTGGAGAAGGAGCGGCGGATCATCGCCCACCTGCGCCAGATGAACGTGATCACTGCCGACACCTGCATCAACTACCAGACCCTCTACCAGCCGCATCTGGGCGAGCATGTGGCGTGGGGCGACACCGGGACGGTGATCTACGCCAACTCGGTGTTCGGTGCCCGCACGAACTTCGAGGGCGGCCCGTCGGCGCTCGCCAGCGCGATCACTGGCCGCACGCCCGAGTACGGCTTCCACCTCGACGAGGTACGGCGCGGCAACTTCACGGTGGAGCTCGATGTCGATCCGACCGATCTCGCCGACTGGGGGGCGATCGGCCGCCTGGTCGGGGAGCCACACCAGAGCTATTACGCCGTGCCTGTGTTTTCCGGCCCCGGGGGCACCCCGCTGCGCCGCGCACCGACCTCGGACGAACTGAAGCACCTGGGTGCGTCGCTGGCGAGCTACGGTTCGCACGCGATGTTCCACATGGTCGGCGTGACGCCGGAGGCGCCCTCGGTGGCCGCCGCGCTCGGGGGCAACCAGCCCACCGACCGGATGCGCATCACGCGCGCCGATATCGATCGCCTGTATGCGGGCTACGACATCCAGGACGGCCGTTGCAACCTGGTGGTGTTCTCCGCGCCACAGCTGTCCCTGTTCGAACTGAAGCGGATCTCCGAACTGCTCGACGGACGGAAGGTCGCCACCGGCTCGAAGCTGTTCGTGACCACCAGCAACGCGATGAAGCACAGCGCGACGGAGCTGGGCTACATCGGCCGTATCGAGGCCGCAGGCGGCATCGTGCTCGAAGGCGTCTGCTTCTATATCCTGCAGGACCTCACGCCCATGAAGCAACGCATGGGCTGGAACAGCCTCGTGACCAACTCGGCCAAGCTGGTCAACACGATCACGGCACATCGTTTCAATACGATCCTGCGCCGTACCGAGGATTGCATCGAAACCGCCCTCACCGGAGTCGTGAAATGAGCCCGTCAGCGCAGCCGCCGCTGTTGACCATCACCGTCGATCGAGCTGCAGGCCCGGTGGTCGAGGGCGAAGCGGTGATCTCCACCGAGGGCTTCAGCCCGCGCTACGATCTCGACCGCTGGACCGGAGTGATCTCCAAGCCGGGCCACAAGCTCGAAGGCATCAGCATCCGCGACAAGATCCTGTTCTTTCCGACGGCCAAGGGCGGGATCGCGGCCGGCTGGGCCTTCCACGACATCAAGGGCAAGGGCATCGCGCCCAAGGCGTTCATCTTCGGCGTGACCAATCCGGTCATGGTTCAGGGCGCGATCTACGCCGACATCGCCATCACCGAAGGATGGGCGCCCGACCCGCTGGCCGTGATCCGCACCGGTGACCGGGTACGGGTCGATCCCGGGCGCCGCGTGATCGAACTGCTCGAGCGAGCCTCGGGCGGCTGAACGTCGGTCGACCTCCGTTCGTGGCGCGGCTGCGGCGGTGCTTGCCCCTACAATATAGCGGACGATCTGTCAGCAACGGGGATCGGCCGGTACAATCATCGAATGGTGAGGTATTGGCGACGGAGATTGCCGCCCCTCAGCCTTCAGGAGCGCAGGATGAACACCCTTGCAATTTCCGGCCAGGCGCGCCTCGCGCACGGCCTCCTTGGCGTATCGCTTGCCGCGGCCGCCCTCTGCATGGGTGCTGCCACCCCCGTGCTCGCGCAGAAGACGGGGGATGGATGGCCGGCGCGGCCGCTGCGGCTGATAATCCCGGCCTCTCCGGGCGGCGGTGCCGACACGCTGGCGCGCGTGATGACGCCGCGCCTGACCGAGCGGTTCGGGCAGCCGGTGGTGATCGACAACCGCCCGGGCGCGGCCGGCACCATCGCGATGGACATCACCGCGCGTTCGGCGCCCGATGGCTACACTTCGATCCTGACCCAGTCGACGAGCGCCGTGATCGCACCGGCGATCTACGAAAAGATGTCGTATCGCACGCTGGTCGACTTCACCGCGGTCTCGCTGATCGCCGAAGTGCCGCACGTGCTGGTGGTCAACCCGACGTTGCCGGTCGGCAACCTGAAGGAACTGATTGCGCTGGCGCGAACCCGTTCGCTCAACTATGCATCGTCGGGCATCGGCGCGGGCAGCCACTTCTCGGGTGAGATGCTCGACCGCGCCGCTGGCATCCGCACCGTCCACCTGCCCTACAAGGGTGCCGGCCCGGCGCTCGCCGCCGTGATCAGCGGAGAAGCGCAGTTGTTCTCGTCACCGATCAACGCGGCCATCGGCCAGATCAAGGCGGGCAAGCTGCGTCCGATCGCGATGACCACGGCCAAGCGTTCGCCCGTGCTGCCCGACCTGCCGACGATCGCCGAGAGCGGCTACCCGGGGTTCGATATCGGTACCTGGTTCGGCCTGCTGCTGCCGCCCAAGGCGTCGAAGGACCTGGTGACCCGCTTGCACGCCGAGTACACCGGCGCGCTGAAGCAGCAGGACGTGCAGGATCGCCTGCTCGCCGACGGCACGGTGCCGATCGGAAGCACGCCTGCAGACTTCCGCCAGCGGATGAGCGTCGACCTCGAACGATTCGCGAAGATCGCGCGCGAGGCAAAGATCCGCGCCGAGTGATCCGGGCCGCTGTCCTGGCGCCGATGGTGCCAGGACAACGAACGCCGCACCGGGTTACTCCGACGCGTCGGCCACCAGCCCGGCCTGCTCGATGCCGAACACGCAACAGGCTTCGTCCTGGTCGCCGCTCGCACCACTGGCGCCGGCGGCACCGAGGATGTTGCCCGCGGCGTCCTTGATCAGCACGCCACCCATCTGCGGCAGGAACTTGCCGTCAGCGGTGGCGGCCAGGGTGATCATGAAGTTCGGGTTGCTCTGCGCACGCTTGGCGAGCGAGCGGCTGGAGCAGCCCATCGCGACCGCACCCCATGCCTTGCCGCGGGCGATATCCTCGCGGAACATCGTCGCGCCATCCTCGCGCTTGTAGGCGACCGTGTGTCCCGATGCATCGAGCACGATCACGCCCAGTGCAGCGATCTTCATCTCGCGTGCCTTTTCGATCGCCTTGTCGACGATGATGCCTGCCTGCTTCAGCGTAAGTGCAGCCATGGTTATCCCCCTGTGCAGTCTGTCTGGTGTTGCGGTTGCCGGATGGCGTGTGCGGACGAGCCGCCTTTTCACCCGCGGATGCCGGGCATGTCGAAGCCGCGTTTCTCGAGTTCGGTCGCGAGCGCCCGGCCCTGCTCTTCGCCCAACTGGACCAGCGGCGGGCGGGTCACTGCCCATTGTGCATGGCCGGTGTACAGTGCCGTCGTGTGCTTGAGCGCCGGGATCTGCGGGAACTTCGTGATCGCGCGCCGGAAGTCGGTGATCGCCTCCTGCATCGCGTCTGCCTTCGGATCCTGCCAGTTGCGGAACAGCGCATCGATTGCTGCCGGCCCGATGTTCGCAGTGGCGGTGATGGTGCCGACCGCGCCCAGGCGCATTCCGGCGAGCAGGAATTCTTCGCTGCCCGGGAAGAACTGGAAACCGGGGAATGCCTTGAGCATCGCTTCCATGTTGTTCCAGTCGCCGCCACTGTCCTTCATGCCGACGACGGTACCCGCATAATCCTTGAGCAGGCGCTCGACCAGGGCCAGCGAAAACGGTAC
>CAMDXD010000183.1 GCA_945877995.1 Bordetella parapertussis | reverse complement strand
CCCTGAACGAGGAACCAGGCCCGCACGCAATGGCCTACCTCGATCTCGATCAGTTCAAGGTCGTGAACGACACCTGCGGCCATGCCGCCGGCGACCAGCTGCTGCGCGAGCTCGCCGCACGCCTGCAGGAACGGATGCGCAAGCGCGACACGCTGGCACGCCTCGGTGGCGACGAGTTCGGCCTGCTGCTCGAGAACTGCCCGGCCGAGCAGGCACGCAGGATCGCCAACGCGATCGTGCAGGCGGTGCGCGACTACCGGTTCACCTGGGAGGGCAAGACCTTCACCATCGGCGTGAGTATCGGCCTGGTCACCGTCGACCAGACCTCGGGCAGTTCGGCCTCGGTAATGTCGGCCGCCGATACCGCCTGCTATGCAGCGAAGGAGCACGGTCGCAACCGGGTACACGTCTTCCACCCGGACGATACGGAACTCGCGCAGCGCCAGGGCGAGATGCATTGGGTCGCGCGCCTGAGCGCGGCGATCGAGCAGAACCGACTGCTCCTGCACTCGCAACCGATCGTACCGCTGCAGCCGGGTGTCGCGGACGCGGCGCCCCACCTCGAGATGCTGGTGCGACTGTTCGACGAGCAGGGCAATCTCACGCCGCCCGGCGCGTTCATTCCCGCCGCCGAACGCTACAACCTGATGCCGCAGGTCGATCGCTGGGTGATCCACCGCACGATCGAGTGGCTGGCCGACGAGATCGACATGCCTGGCGCGGTGCTGCCGGTATGCGGCATCAACCTGTCGGGCACCTCGCTCTCGGACGAGACGCTGGTGGCCTTCATCCGCGACGAGCTGCGCACGACCGGCGTTCCTGCGTCGGCGCTGTGCTTCGAGATCACCGAAACCTCGGCGATCGCCAACCTGAAGCAGGCGACTCAATTCATGTCGGAACTGAACGCCTTGGGTTGCAGCTTCGCGCTGGACGACTTCGGCAGCGGCATGGCGTCGTTCGCCTACCTGAAGAACCTGAAGGTCGACTACCTGAAGATAGACGGCAGCTTCGTGAAGGACATGGTCGACGACCCCATCGACTGCGCGATGGTCGAGGCGATCAACCGCATCGGGCAGGTGATGGGCATCCGGACCATCGCTGAATACGTGGAGAACGACCTCATCATGGAGAAACTGCGCGAGATTGGCGTCGACTACGCTCAGGGCTACGGCGTGCAGATACCACGGTCGCTGGTCGTCCGGCCGCGCCGTGATGCGCTCTCGCTCGCCATCGATGGTTGAGCGGGGGACCCGGGTACGCCGCTGAGCGAACCGCCCCGCGGCCAGCCTGTGTTCAGTCGTCCGCCAGGGCCAGGAAGGCCGCTGCCTTGGCCAGCGTCTCCGCGTATTCGAGGCCGGCATCCGAGTCGGAGACAATGCCGCCCCCTGCCCAGAAATCGACCCGACCGTCGCGCAGCATCGCGGTACGGATCGCGATATTGAGGTCGGCCGCGCCGTCGAAGCCGATGTAGCCGATCGCCCCGCAATACACCCCGCGCCGGTGCGGTTCCAGTTCCTCGATGATCTGCATCGCGCGCAGCTTCGGCGCGCCGGTGATCGAGCCGCCGGGGAACGCGCCGCGCACCAGGTCGAGTACGTCGTACGCTTCGTCGAGTTCGCCGATGACCGTGCTGACCAGGTGGTGCACCGAGGCAAAGCTCTCGACCGCGAACAGTTCCGGCACCGACACGCTGCCGGTGCGGCAGCAGCGGCCGAGGTCGTTGCGCAGCAGATCGACGATCATCACATTCTCGGCGCGGTCCTTGCTGCTCGCCGACAGTTCCTCGATCGCCGCTGCGTCGGCGGCAGGATCGGCGTGGCGCGGCCGCGTACCCTTGATCGGCCGTGTCTCGACCCGGCCCTCGCGCACCTGAAGAAAGCGTTCTGGCGATACCGACAGCACCTGGCCGAACGGCAGGTCGAGGAAGGCGCTGCACGGACCGGACGCGCGTTCGCGCAAGCGCCGGAACAACGCGAGCGGATCGCCCCCGCAGGTCGCGCTGAAGCGCTGCGCGAGGTTCACCTGGTAGACATCGCCGTCACGGATGTAGCGCGCCACGCGATCGAAACGCTCGCGATAGCCGGCTTCGGTCAGGTTCGACTCGACACCTTCGATGCGGGCGCAGTCCTGCCCGGACAGCGGGCCGCCGATCGCGTCCTGCGAGAACAACGCGCGCAACCGGTCGATCGCATCGGTGCCGAGTACCTCCGGATCGGCTATCGCAAGCATGCTGCGCCGTGCCGCGTGGTCGGTGAGTGCGGCCCAGCGGTAGATGCCTACTGCAAGTTCGGGCCAGTGCCGGTCGTCTTCCGCGATGACGGGCAGTCGCTCGATCCGACGCACGAGGTCATAGCCGAGGTAACCCAGCGCCCCGCCGGCGAAAGGCAGGTCGGCGCAGGTCGCGCCGGCACCGGTACCGGCGCGACCGAGTTCCCGCCGCAGCAGCGAGAACGGATCGCCCTGCGCGAGGTCAAGCGCAGGCGCACGGGACGGATCGCCATGGCGCTCGATCTCGGTGATGCCGCCCCGGGTGACCATGGTGGTCACCGGATCGGCGACCACGATGTCGAAGCGTGCCAGCGGGTGCGCGTGGTCGGCATGGCTGTCGAGAAGCATCGCCCAGGGCTCCCCGGCCACCGGCGAATAGAGGTCGAGCGCCGAGGCGCGGTAGGGGATGTCGAACTGCAGCGGCAGGTTCATCGGCGATGGGACAGGCCCCCGGCGGCCGCCAGCTCACGGCAACCAGGCAGATGGTCATTATCCGGCAATCGCGCCCCCGCGCGCGGAGGCAGGTCGATGACCGGCCCGGACGTCATCGCGCGCGCTGCCAGTCGAAGCGGCGGCGCTGGCGTACACCCGGCGCCGGCGGCACAATCGCAGCGTGAATTACCGAGGGCGTTTTGCACCGTCTCCTACCGGCGCGCTCCACTTCGGCTCGCTGGTGGCGGCATTGGCAGGCTGGCTCGACGCCCGCGCGGCGGGCGGCGAGTGGCTGCTGCGCATCGACGACCTCGACACGCCGCGCAACAGGCCCGGCGCGGTCGATGCGATACGCCGCACGCTCGAACGGCTCGGCCTGGCCTGGGACGGAGAAATCCGTGTGCAGAGTCGGGAGATCGGCGCATACCGCGCGGCGCTCGATGCACTGATCGCCGCCGGTCACGCGTACCCCTGCACCTGCACGCGCACTGAAGTCGCGGCTGCCTCGACGCACGCTGGCATCGAGGGCCCGGCCTACCCTGGCACCTGCCGCCGCGGCCTGCCACCCGGCCGCGGCACCCGCGCCTGGCGCGTGCGCGTGGACGACCGCACGATCGCCTTCGACGACCGGATCCGCGGGCGCATCGAACAGCACCTGGAAAGCGACATCGGGGACTTCGTCGTGCACCGGGCTGACGGCATCTTCGCCTACCAGCTCGCGGTTGTCGTGGACGATGCCGCCCAGGGCATCACAGACGTGGTGCGCGGCGCCGACCTGCTCGACTCCACGCACCGCCAGATCTGGCTGCAGCAGTTGCTCGGTCTTCCCGTGCCGCGCTACGCCCACCTGCCGCTCGCACTCAATGCGCAGCGGCAGAAGCTGTCGAAGCAGACGTTCGCAGCAGCTATCGACCTCCACCATGCCGACGCGGCGGTACCGTGGCTGCGCCGGGCGCTGGCCTTCCTGGGGCAGGCGCTGCCGCCGATCGACACCGGTCGCGACGGGACCCTGGCGTTCGCGATCGACCACTGGTCGATCGCACGCGTGCCAGCCGCTGATTCGATCGTCGACGGCTGAACCCTCTGCTCAGATCGTCCCGTCGGCGCGCAGCGCCGCCAGTTCCGCGGCGCCGACCCCCAGTTCGCCGAGCACGGCATCGGTATCGGCTCCGACCGGACGGGGTGCCAGCCGGATCGATCCGCGGTCACCGTCGACCGAAAACGGCGCGAGCGGCAACTGCATCTGCGCACTGGCGCCGTTGGCCTCCAGGGACACCTGCTGGAACAGATTGCGCGCAGCGAACTGCGGATGCGCAGTCACCTCCGCCAGCGAGTTCACGCGCCCGCCCGGGGCACCGGCTTCGTTCAGCACCTGCTCCCAGTGCGCCGAGGTGTTGGTCTCGAACACCCGCTGCAGTTCGGCCCGCAGCGCCGGGATGTTGCGGTTGCGGTCGGCGAGCGTGGCGAAGCGCGGGTCATCCAGCAGGTGCGCGAGCCCCATCGACTGGAACAGGTGTACGTACTGGTGCTCCTCGTTGATCGCAATCGCCAACTGCCCGTCGGACACCCGGTAGGTGGTCGACGCAGGGGCGCGGCTGGCGGCATCGTTTCCCGGCCGCGCCGGCTGCCTGCCGGTGTTCACGAACAGGGTCAGCGCCGAGGTCATCAGCGCAAGGTTCGAGTCGAGCATCGCCAGGTCGATGCAACGTCCGCGGCCCGTCTGCGTGCGTTCGAACAGCGCACACACAACCGCCAGCGCGGCATTCATGCCGGTGACGTAGTCGATGACTGGCGGCCCCACCTTCAGCGGATCGCCATCGGGCTGGCCGGTGAGGCTCATCAGGCCGGAGACCGCCTGGATCACGCTGTCGTAGGCGGGATGCGTGGCACGCGGGCCGTTACCGCCGTAAGCGGTGATCGCGCAGTAGATCAGTTTCGGATTGATCGCCGACAACTGCGCATAGCCGATGCCACGTTTCTCGGCCGAGCCGGTACGCAGGTTCTGCACCACCACATCGGCACCTGCCGCGAGTTCACGAAACAGCGCCTGGCCGCGCGGGCGGTCGAGGTCGAGCGTGATGCAGCGCTTGTTCGCCGACTGCGTGGACCACGCCACCGACACGCCGGCCTCGGCGAGCGCCGGGTCGCCGCCGGTGCGGCGCCGTATCGTCTCGCCGCGGCCGGGCGGCTCGACCTTGATCACGTCGGCACCGAGCAGCCCGAGCAGGTAGGTGCAGTAAGGACCGGCGAGTACCCGGGTGAGGTCGATCACCCGCAGGCCGGCAAACGGCTGGAACGCCGGTCCGCCCCCCTGCGCTTGGAATACGCTGGACGCAGCAGCCTGTGACTGGGCCATCTCTCCCCCTTCTGTGTTGATCGTGTGCCGAGGGGAGTGATGTTAACCGCGCACGGCGGAGTGGATACGGGTCAGCCGATCAGGGGCAGTCGATGAACGTCACAGTCGATGAACGTCACAGTCGATGAACGTCAGTCGATGAACGTCAGTCGTCTTGATGCGTCAGGCGCAGGATGAAGCCGCCCGACTTCTCGTCGCGGGTGAGTTCGAGCAGCCGGCGCGCCTGGGCCTCCTCGAGCAGTTCGCTGAACGAGCGGAAGCCGTAGTACGACTCGTTGAAGCCCGGATTGCGCCGCTTCAGCGTCTGCTTGACCATCGAGCCCCAGATGCGTTCCTCTTCGCCGCGTTCGGCCACCAGTGCCTCGACGGTGGCCAGGACCAGGTCGATCGCCTGCTGGGCTTTGTCGGAACCGTCGCTGACCGGATCGGCCGGATGGATGGCTGCCGGGTTGGTACCCGCTTCTGCGACCTCGGCGCCTTGTCCGGCCGACGCCTGCGCCACCGCTTCCGCTGCGGCGTCCGCCTCGGCTTCGGCGAGCTTCGCCGCAGCCGCCAGTGCGGCCTTGCTGCCTGCCCGCGGCCGGCGGGTACGGCCCTTCGCTGCCGGCGCGGGCGCGTCCGCTGCCATGCTCTCGTCGACCGGCACCGCGTCTGTTACGGACACCCCTGCGTCGGCTGCCGGCACAGCTTCGGCATCCTGCGCAGCGCCGGCATCGGCGGCATCCACTGCGGCCGCGGCCGAACCACGGCGCGATCCCGCCCGGGCACGCGTGCTCTTCGCGCGCGCCCGGCCGCGCGGCGCCGGCTCGGCCGCCGCGTCGCCTTCCACTGCCGGAACCGCACCGTCGATGGCCGCGCCCTCTTCCGGCAGCGGTGGCGCCTCGGCCGCCGGCTGCAGCGGCGGATGCACGGCGGGCATCAGTGTTTCGACAGCCGATTCGACCGATGCTTCGCGCGACGCGCCGTCGGCGTTGCGTTCGCGCGGTGCACCGCGAGCCGGCCCGCGCAGCGACTCGTGCAGCGGGAGCGGCGGACCGACCATCGGCTGGATCGCATGGCCATTGCCTTCCAGCCGCGCGGAACCCGGGCGACGCGGCGAGCTGGACCGGCCACGCGGCATCCCGCCGCGCCCTGCCGGCTGCTCGCGCACGAGGTCGTCGTAATAGATGAACTCGTCGCAGATGTTGATCAGGAGGTCGGAGGTCGACTGCTTCACCCCGACGCCGATCACCGTCTTCGCGTTCTCGCGCAGCTTGGCCACCAGGGGCGAGAAGTCGGAGTCGCCAGTGAGCAGCACGAAGGTATCCAGGTGGGCCTTCGTGTAGCAGAGATCGAGTGCGTCGACGACCATCCGGATATCGGCGGAGTTCTTGCCCGACTGGCGCACGTGCGGGATCTCGATCAGTTCGAACGAGGCTTCATGCATCGAGCGCTTGAACTGCTTGTAGCGGTCCCAGTCGCAGTACGCCTTGCGCACCACGATGTTGCCCTTCAGCAGCAGCCGCTCGAGCACCTTGTCGATGTCGAACTTCGCGTAGTTGGCGTCCCGCACGCCGAGGGCCACGTTCTCGAAATCGCAGAACACGGCCATGTTGGTGATTTCAGTCTGGCTCGCCATCGACATGTCCTAATGTGGGGCCCCGCGCGGGCATTCGCGCGGTGGATCCCGCCGCCGGCGGTCCGGCGGACGTTCAGAAATCCGAGCGCAGCTTTCCGGCGATGCCCGCCAGCGCCATCGCCCGGTGGCTGATCCGGTTCTTCTGCTCCGCCGGCATCTGCGCGGCAGTCAGCCCGGCCGAAGGAATCAGGAACCACGGATCGTAGCCGAAGCCGCCTTCTCCGGCCGGTGCCCGGGCAACTTCGCCAGCCCAGACACCTTCGCCGATCAGCGGCTGCGGATCATCGGCCGAGCGCACCACCACGATCACGCAGTAGTAGTGTGCGCGCCGGTCGGCGATGCCGTCGAGCGCGGCGACGAGTTTCTCGTTGTTGCGCGCATCCGACTTCGGCTCGCCGGCATAACGCGCGGAATGCACGCCGGGCGCCCCGCCCAGTGCCCGGACACAGATCCCGGAGTCGTCGGCGAGCGCCGGCAGGCCGGTCGATGCCGACGCGTGGCGCGCCTTGGCCAGCGCATTCTCGATGAAGGTGCAGTACGGCTCCGGCGCCTCGGTGACGCCGAGCGCGCCCTGCGGTATCACCTCGACGTTCAGCGGCGCGAGGATGTAGTCGATCTCGCGCAGCTTTCCGGCATTGCCGCTGGCGATCACCAGGCGCGTGCGCGCCACCCCGGACGCCACCTCAGGTGCCGACCCGGACATCGCCGCCGGATGCCGGGGCGGACAATGCCTGTTTCTGCAGCGCGACCAGTTCCGCGATGCCTGTCTGCGCCAGCGCCAGCAGCGCGTCCATCTCCTCGCGAGAGAAAGCGTCGCCCTCCGCCGTACCCTGAACTTCGATGAAGCGGCCGCTGCCGTTCATCACCACGTTCATGTCGGTGTCGCAGTCGGAATCCTCGGCGTAGTCGAGGTCGAGCACCGGCATGCCATGCCAGACGCCCACCGAGACCGCGGCCACGTGGTCGCGGATCGGCAGCGCCGGGATCAGTCCCTGGCGCACCAACCCGGACAGTGCATCATGCA
>CAMDXD010000182.1 GCA_945877995.1 Bordetella parapertussis | reverse complement strand
CCGAAGGCGGCCTCGACCCGACGTTCGTGATCGGCGGCCGACTGGAAGCGGCCGGCAGCAACGCGAAGCTCGGCAGCGGCGAGTTCCTGGTGGCCGAGGCCGATGAGTCGGACGCGTCCTTCCTTTACCTCACCCCGGTGGTCTCGGTCGTCACCAATATCGACGCCGACCACATGGAGACCTACGGGCAGGACTTCGGGCGGCTGAAGCAGGCGTTCGTCGACTTCCTGCAGCACCTGCCGTTCTACGGCAACGCGGTGCTGTGCATCGACGATGCCAACGTGCGCGAGATCCTGCCGCGGGTGACCAAGCCGGTCACCACCTACGGGCTGACGCCGGGCGCGCAGGTGCAGGCGCACTCGATCGAGCACATCGAAGGTGGCCAGATGCGCTTCAAGGTCGCTCGCGTTAACGGTACGACCTTGCCCGAACTGGAGGTCGTGCTCAATCTGCCTGGCGTCCACAACGTGCTGAACGCGCTGGCCGCGATCGCGGTCGGCATGGAGGTCGGCGTCGACGACGCGGCGATCGTGCGCGCGCTGGCCGAGTTCCGCGGCGTTGGCCGCCGCTTCCAGCGCTGGGGCGAAGTCGAGGTCCCGGGCGGGGGCGGTACGTTCACGCTGGTCGACGACTACGGCCACCATCCGGTCGAGATGGCCGCCACGCTCGCGGCAGCGCGCGGCGCCTTTCCCGGCCGCCGCCTGGTACTCGCCTTCCAGCCGCACCGGTACACGCGCACCCGCGACTGCTTCGAGGATTTCGCGCGCGTGCTGTCGACGGTCGATGCGCTGGTGCTGACTGAAGTCTATGCCGCTGGCGAGGCGCCGATCGTCGCCGCCGACGGCCGGGCGCTGGCGCGCGCGGTACGCGTGGGTGGCAGGGTCGAGCCGGTGTTCAGCGAAACCGTCGACGAGCTGCCGGGCGCGATCGCGGCGATCGTCAAGCCGGGCGATGTGGTGCTGACCATGGGCGCCGGTTCGATCGGCGGCGTGCCGGCCCGGCTGCGTGCGCTCCGGCAGGCAGCGGGATGAACATGACCGAGCCCGCCCACTTCACGCCGATGCCGACGCAGCCACTGCGCGGAGCGCTGCGCAGCGACGTGCCGATGTCGAAGCACGTGAGCTGGCGCGCCGGCGGATGCGCCGACCGTGTGTACATCCCGGCCGACCTGGACGACTTCGCCGCATTCGTGCGCGCGCTGCCGCCGGCCGAACCGTTGCTGGTGGTCGGCCTGGGCAGTAACCTGCTGGTGCGCGATGGGGGATTCCGTGGCACGGTAGCGCTGCTGCACGGCGTGCTCTCGTCGGTGAGCCTGCTGCCCGCGGCCGGTGCAGGCGCTGCCACCCGCGTGCGCTTCGAGGCCGGCGTCGCCTGCCCGAAGGTGGCGCGCTTCGCGGCGATGAACGGGCTCGAAGGCGCCGAGTTCCTCGCGGGTATCCCGGGCACGATGGGCGGTGCCCTCGCGATGAACGCGGGTTGCTACGGCAGCCAGACCTGGGAGCGCGTGGTGGAGACGACCCTGCTCGGGCGCGACGGCCGGTTCGTCGAGCGCGCGCCCGGTGACTTCGAACTGGGCTACCGGCATGTCGCGCTGGCGCACGCGTCCCGGCCCGGCCTGCAGCCCGTGCTGGGACGCGACGAATGGTTCGTCGGCGCGACGCTGCAGTTCGATGCCGGCGACAGCGCGCGCGCTCGCGCGCGCATCAAGGAGTTCCTGTCGCGCCGTATCGCGACGCAGCCGCTGCAGCAGCCCAACGCCGGTTCGGTGTTCCGCAACCCGCCCGGTGACCATGCGGCGCGGCTGATCGAAGCGTGCGGGCTGAAGGGCATGACGGTCGGTGGCGCCGAGGTTTCCATGAAGCATGCGAACTTCATCGTCAACCGTGGCGGCGCCAGCGCGTCGGACATCGAGGCCCTGGTCGATGCGGTACGCCAGCGCGTGCTGCTGCGCACCGGCGTCGACCTCGTGCCCGAGGTACGGATCGTGGGGAACGCGTGATGGACGACATGGCGAAGTTCGGCAAGGTGGCGGTGCTGCTCGGCGGCCGCAGCGCGGAGCGCGAGATCTCGCTGCTCTCGGGCAACGCGGTGCTGGCTGCGCTGCGCGCGAGCGGCGTCGATGCGCATCCGTTCGACCCGGCCGAGCGCAGCGTGTTCGAGCTTGCGAACGAAGGCTTCCAGCGTGCGTTCATCGCGTTGCATGGCCGCTACGGCGAGGACGGCACCATGCAGGGGGCGCTCGAACTGCTCGGCATACCCTACACGGGCAGCGGCGTCGCCGCCTCCGCGCTGGCGATGGACAAGCTGCGCACGAAGATGGTCTGGGTTGCAGGCGGCCTGCCGACGCCAGCCTGGGACGTGCTGACCGCGGCCTCCGACCCCGCCGCCGTGGTCGCGAAGGTCGGCCTGCCGATGATCGTCAAGCCCGGCCGCGAAGGGTCCACCCTGGGCCTGACCAAGGTGACCGACGTGTCGCAGGTGCGCGCAGCGTGGGAACACGCCGCGGCATTCGATTCACTGGTGCTGGCCGAGGCGTTCGTTGCCGGGCGCGAACTGACCGCCGGCTTCCTCGGCGACCAGGCGCTGCCACTGATCCGCATCGAGGCGCCGCAGGGCAACTACGACTACCAGAACAAGTATTTCAGCGACCAGACGCGCTACCACTGCCCGAGCGGACTCGATGCCGCGCAGGAAGCGGCCATCCAGGCGCTGACCCTGAGCGCGGCCGCGCTGCTCGGCTGCGAAGGCTGGGGGCGTGCCGACATGATCCTGCGCGACGACGGCTCGGTGCAGATGCTGGAGATGAACACCTCGCCCGGCATGACCGGACACAGCCTGGTGCCGATGGCGGCCCGGCAGGCTGGCCTGTCGTTCGAACAACTGGTGCTGCGCATCCTGGAGATGGCCCATGTTGGCTGATGCCTGGGACCGGCCCGCGCTGCTCAACGCGGTGGCGAACACGCTGTACGGCATCGCGACCGTACTCGGCCTGTATACCCTGTTCTTCCTCGTGATCCACCTGCCGGTGTTCCCGATGAAGGAAGTGCGCGTGCTGGGCGAACTCGAGAACGTTACCCGCGAGCAGGTCGAGGCCACCGTTCGCAAGCAGCTCGCCGGGAATTTCTTCACCGTCGACCTCGCCGGGGCACGCAAGTCTTTCGAGCGGCTGCCATGGGTACGGCGCGTGGAAGTACGCCGCGTGTGGCCGGACCGGCTGCATGTGGTGCTCGAAGAGCACGTGGCGATCGGGCGCTGGGGCGACTCCGGGCTCGTGAACAGCCATGGCGAGGTGTTCTCGGCCGCCTCCGACGCCAAGCTTCCGGTGTTCAACGGCCCGCCCGGCAGCGCGGCCGAGATCGCGCGCCGCCATGCCTGGTTCAAGGACGAACTCGCGCGGGTCCGCCAGGCGCCAGCCGAGATCACGTTGTCGGCGCGCCGCGCCTGGGAGGTCCGCCTGACCAGCGGGTTGCTGCTGAAGCTGGGACGCGACCAGGTCAACGAGCGGATGGCGACCTTCCTGTCTGTGTACGAGGGCACCGTCGCACCGGTGTCAACCCGGCTCGACTACGTCGACCTGCGCTACCCGAACGGCTTCGCGGTACGCATCAGCGATGCGCGCGAGCCGGCGAGAGAAAGACGCGGCGACGGGGGGGCGAGCCCGCGCGGTGTCGAACCGAAACCTGTGGAGCGTCGGTCATGAGCAAGATTCGAGACAGCAAGAACCTGATCGTGGGCCTCGACATCGGCACCTCGAAGATCGTGGCGATCGTCGCCGAGGTGAAGCCCGGCGGCGAGCTCGAGATCATCGGCATGGGGCAGCACCCGTCGCGCGGCCTCAAGAAGGGCGTCGTCGTCAACATCGACTCGACCGTGCATTCCATACAGCGCGCCCTCGAGGAAGCCGAGCTGATGGCCGATTGCAAGATCAAGGATGTGTACGCCGGCATCGCCGGCAGCCACATCAAGAGCTTCAACTCGCATGGCATGGTCGCGATCAAGGACAAGGAGGTCACGCAGGCCGACGTCGACCGCGTGATCGAGACCGCCAAGGCGGTCAGCATTCCGAACGACCAGCAGATCCTGCACATCCTGAACCAGGAATTCATCATCGACGGGCAGGAGGACGTGCGCGAGCCGCTCGGCATGAGCGGCGTGCGGCTCGAGGTCAGGGTGCATATCGTCACCGGCGCCGTGTCGGCGGCGCAGAACATCGTCAAGTGCGTGCGCCGCTGCGGCCTCGAGGTCGCTGACCTGATCCTGCAGCCGCTGGCATCGGCCTGGGCAGTGCTGTCCGAGGACGAAAAGGACCTGGGCGTGTGCCTGGTCGACATCGGTGGCGGCACGACCGATATCGCGGTGTTCTCCCAGGGGGCGATCCGGCACACCGCGGTGATCCCGATCGCCGGCGACCAGATCACCAACGACATCGCGATGGCGCTGCGTACCCCGACCAAGGACGCCGAGGACATCAAGGTGCGTTACGGCTGCGCGCTCGCCAAGCTGGCCGATGCGCGCGAGATGGTCGAGGTTCCCGGCGTCGGCGACCGAGGCCCGCGCGAGATGTCGCGGCAGACGCTGGCCGAGGTGATCGAGCCGCGCGTCGAGGAACTGTATTCGCTGGTGCAGGCGGAACTGCGCCGTACCGCCTACGAAGAACTGCTGTCCTCCGGCATCGTGATCACCGGTGGCAGCGCGGCGATGCTCGGCATGGTCGAGCTCGGCGAGGAAGTCTTCCACATGCCGGTGCGTGCCGGCGTGCCGCAGTACGTCGGCGGCCTGTCGGAGGTGGTGCGCACCCCGCGCTTCGCCACCGGCGTTGGCCTGCTGGTGGCAGGGCAGCGGCAGGTGATGCGCATGTCGACCTCGCGCGCCTCGCGCGGCCCCGTCGGCAACGCATTCGCCAGCCTGAAGGGTTGGTTCCAGGGGAATTTCTGAGGCGCCCGCGACGGCGGGGCCCGGCAGACGGTGAAGCAGCGCGACGGCAGCATGGCAGCAAGGGCATCGGCAGCATCTAAATGAGTTCAACCCGGCAAGAGGAGAAATCGATGTTCGAGATTCTCGATTCGTCGAATCAAGAGGCGGTGATCAAGGTGATCGGCGTGGGTGGCTGCGGCGGCAATGCAGTCGACCACATGGTCCTCAGTGGCGTACACGGCGTGGAGTTCATCTGCGCCAACACCGACGCGCAGGCGCTCAAGCGCTGCCAGTCGAAGAACCAGTTGCACCTGGGCAGCGCGCTGACCAAGGGCCTGGGTGCGGGGGCCAACCCGGAGATCGGGCGCCAGGCCGCGATCGAGGACCGTGAGCGTATCGCCGATGCGATCCGCGGCGCGGACATGCTGTTCCTGACCGCCGGCATGGGCGGTGGCACTGGTACCGGCGCAGCCCCGGTGGTGGCCGAGATCGCCAAGGAGATGGGCATCCTGACCATCGCCGTGGTGACCAAGCCGTTCACCTTCGAGCGCAAGCGCGTGCGCATCGCGCAGGAGGGCATCGAGGCGCTGTCACAGTACGTCGACTCGCTGATCGTGATCCCGAACGACAAGCTGATGGAAGTGCTCGGCGCCGACGTCACGATGCAGGACGCATTCAAGGCGGCGAACGAAGTGCTGCACGGCGCGGTGGCCGGCATCGCCGAGATCATCACGCTGCCCGGCATGATCAACGTCGACTTCGCCGACGTGCGCACGGTGATGTCCGAAACCGGCATCGCGATGATGGGTTCGGGCAGTGCCTCCGGCGTCGACCGTGCCAAGATCGCGGCCGAGCAGGCGGTCGCCTGCCCGCTGCTCGAGAACGTCGACCTGAACAACGCGCGAGGCGTGCTGGTCAACGTGTCGGGCGCGGCTTCCAAGCTGAAACTCGGCGAGATCCATGAAGTGATGGATACCGTCAGCGAATTCCTCGCCGACGACGCGACCACCATCGTCGGTTCGGTGTTCGACGAGGAGATGGGCGACTCGATCCGCGTCACCATCGTCGCCACCGGCCTGGGCAACGCGGTCAACCGCGCGCAGCCCAAGGCGTTCACTGTCGTCAAGACCGGAACGGACAACATGCCGGTCGAGATGGTCGCGCATGGCGCCGGAGCCTCGGCCAGCGGCGTCAATTATGGTGAACTCGACGTTCCGGTGGTGTTCCGGCGCAAGACCCGGGACGCCAGCGCGGCGGTCGAGGCGCTCAAGCAGTCGGGCCTCGAGATGTACGATATCCCGGCTTTCCTGCGCAAGCAGGCTGACTGAGCGTAAGGCAGCAAGGGGGCGGGGATGCGCCGGGTATCCCCGCTTTCCGGAATAAATGACCGGACAGGCGTTAATATCGTCGCCTTGGCTCCGACAAAAGGCCTGGAGCCAGACGAAAATGCTCAGACAACGCACCCTCAAGACGAAAATCAGCACAACCGGCGTCGGCCTGCATACCGGCCACAAGGTCGATATGACCCTGCGCCCGGCTGCGCCCGATACCGGCATCGTATTCCACCGCACGGATCTCCCCGGCGCGGCCGACCTGCCGGCACTCGCACACGGGGTGACGGACACCCGCCTGGCGACCTGCCTCGGCGAGGGCGAGAACAAGGTCTGGACGATCGAACACCTGATGTCCGCGCTGGCGGGTCTGGGCATCGACAACCTCCATGTCGATCTGTCCGGCCCGGAACTCCCGATCATGGACGGCAGCGCAGGGCCGTTCGTGTTCCTGGTGCAGTCGGCTGGCATCGAAGAGCAGCCAGCGCCGAAGCGCTTCATCCGTGTGCTCAAGCCGGTCGAGATCGCGCAGGGCGACAAGGTTGCCCGCTTCGACCCGTTCGAGGGGTTCCGCATCACCCTCTCGATCGACTTCCGCCACCCGGTGTTCGAGCGCTCCGGCAGCAAGGCGACGATCGACTTCGCCGAGCAGTCGTATCTGCGTGAAGTCAGCCGCGCCCGCACGTTCGGCTTCATGCAGGATGTCGAGGCGATGCGTGCGCAGGGCCTGGCGCTGGGCGGAACGCTCGACAATGCGGTGGTGATGGACGAGTACCGCGTGCTCAACCCTGACGGGCTGCGCTACGCCGACGAGTTCGTGAAGCACAAGGTCCTCGACTGCGTCGGTGACCTCTACCTGCTCGGCCATCCGCTGATCGGCGCGTTCACCGGCCACAAGACCGGCCATGCCATGAACAACCAGTTGCTGCGCGCACTGCTTGCCGATGCCAGTGCGTTCGAGACCGTGAGCTTCGAGCAGCCCGATAGCGCTCCCGCCTTCGCGCGCCTGCTGCCGGCCTTTGGCTGATCGCCGGTGGCGATCGTCCTGCGGCTGATCCTGTTCGCAGTGATTGCCACGATCGGCGTGTCGCTGGTGCTGTACGTATTCACCGGGCAGCGCCGCTACCAGCTATTCGCCTGGAACACGTTCAAGTTCTGCGTGATCTTCCTGCTCGCGATGGGGCTGCTGTTGATCGTGGAGCGGGTCATCCTCGCCGTCTGACGTCGGGCGATCCGACATCCGGGTTGTCAGGGTTGTATCAGCGCGGTCCTCTATTTCGTGTTCCGAGGGTCAGCAGGGCCTTTTTCAGCCGCTGATCGCTGACATTCGTCGCCAATCGCATCAATTCGGCACGTGCCTGATCGGACAACGGTGCCGGCGGCGGAGGTTCGTCCGGCGCCGGTGCACGGACGTCCCCCGGTTGCACCACGACTTTGATTGACGTAACCTCTGCCACGCTTTTGCGAA
>CAMDXD010000181.1 GCA_945877995.1 Bordetella parapertussis | reverse complement strand
TTCGACGAGGTGATGACCGGCTTCCGCGTGGCCCCGGGCAGCGCGCAGGGCCTCTACGGGATCACGCCCGACCTCAGTACGTTCGGGAAAGTGATCGGTGGCGGCATGCCACTGGGGGCGTTCGGGGGCCGGCGCGACGTGATGGCCTTCGTCGCACCGACCGGACCGGTCTACCAGGCGGGCACGCTGTCCGGAAACCCGGTCGCAGTGGCCGCCGGTCTCGCCACGCTCGAACAGGTGCTGAAGCCGGGCTTCCACGACCGCCTGGCGGCGACCACCCGGGCGGTCTGCGACGCGTTCGTCGGCGCCGCACAGGGAAGCGGGATCCCACTGTCGGCACAGTCGGTGGGCGGCATGTTCGGCCTCTACTTCCGCAGCGAGCCGCCGACGAATTTCGCCGAGGTGATGCAGTGCGACACCGCGCGCTTCAACACCTTCTTCCACCGGATGCTGGGGCACGGGGTCTACCTCGCCCCTTCGGCCTACGAAGCAGGCTTCGTGTCGATCACCCACAGCGCGGAAGATATCGCTGCCACGGGTGCCGCCGCGCGCGAAGCGCTCGCGGCGATGGCGAAGGGCTGACACCGGCAGAAAACAGACGGGCCTCCCGCAGGAGGCCCGTTGCAGGCAGACGCCTCGGGGACGGTCAGCGCACGCCGGTCAGGCCGGACGTGTACTCGGCCAGCGCCTGCATCTCGAGGTCGGACAGCCGACTGGCGATCGTGCGCATGACCTTGTTCATGTCGTTGCCACGCTCGCCGGCACGGAAGGCGCGCAACTGCGCCACCGTGTATTCGACATGCTGGCCGGCCAGGCGCGGATACTGCGCCGGGATGCCTGCAGCGTTGGGCGAGTGGCATCCGGCACAGGCCGGCAGCCCGACGGCGGCGTTGCCGGCGCGATACAGCTTCTGCCCGGCCAGCGCCAGTTCCTTGTCGTTCGCGGGGCGCGGCCTGGCCTGCTGGCGCGCATAGTAGGCACCCAGGTCGAGCATGTCCTGCGGCGAAAGCGCAGCGACCATGCCCTGCATGATCGCGTTCTTGCGCTCGCCGGACTTGAAATTCGCCAGCTGCTTGGCAGTGTAGCCGGCGTGCTGCCCGGCCAGAGTCGGGTTGGCGGGTACGCCACTGTTGCCGTCGGCGCCGTGGCAACCCGCGCAGACGCCGGAGGCGATCGTCTGGCCTTTCGCCGGATCACCCCTGGGTGCGGCCGGTGCCTCGGCCGCTGCTGCTGCCGCCCTGGCGGCACCAGCCGGAAAGACTGCTGCCAGCGCTGCGCCTGCCATCAGCGCTGCGATCGCAAGATTCCTTGTCATTCGTGACTCCCTGCCGGACACTCGTCAATCTGGTTCGTGTTGATTACCCGTAACTTTCGATTTTAACTTGACCGACCCTTCCGGCGCCAGTCGGATCGGCGAAAGCGATCCTGTCGATGTCCGTATTCAGCAAGGCGGTGTTCCGCGAAAGCGCTGCCGAAATCGAAAAACTGCCCGCCGACGGTGGTCGCGAGGTCGCTTTCGTCGGCCGGTCGAATGCCGGAAAATCGAGCACCATCAATGCCCTGACGGGTATCGGACGGCTCGCTTTCGTCAGCAAGCAACCCGGGCGGACGCAGCTGATCAACCTGTTCGAGGTCACGCCCGGACACCGGATCGTCGACCTGCCCGGCTACGGTTATGCCAAGGTCGCGAAAGACATCAAGCGCGACTGGGGCATCCTGCTCGAACGATACCTGCAGGAACGCCAGGAACTGGCCGCCCTGGTGGTGATCATGGACATCCGGCACCCGCTGACCCCACTGGACGTCCGGCTGATCGAGTGGATCGCACCGCGCGGTCTGCCGTTGCACATCGTGCTGTCGAAAGCCGACAAGCTGACCCGTCAGCAGCAGGCTCAGGTGGTGCGCGAGGTGACCGCAGCGCTGGCGCCGCTGGCACCGCTGCCAGTGAGCGTGCAGGCGCTGTCGAGCCCGAAACGGCTGGGGCTGGACACCCTCGCATCGGCGGTCGCCGGCTTCCTCGGCATCGCGGAGAAAGCTCCGGTGAGCAGCAGCGAACTGCGAGCGTCACGCAAGCCGGCGTCTGGACCGGTGCCGAAGCGACCGCCACGCCGCGCCTGAAGGGGGTTAAGGCTCGCGCTCAGTGAGGGTGCGGGAGACGCACAGCGTCGTCGTGGATTGAGACCGTCACCACCGCGGGGAGTTCCCGCCGTGCTGCACATTGCCGCTGTGCGCCGTGGCGGGCAGAATCCCGGCTCCGCTCCCACCGCCGCAACGAGGTCCGCCGCATGTCCATCCCGAATCGTCCCGCGCCCGCCAGTTCACCGGCTTTCCCGACGACGCGCCTGCGCCGGATGCGGCATGACGCGTTCTCGCGCCGGCTCATGCGCGAGAATCGGTTGACCACCGACGACCTCATCTATCCGGTATTCGTGCACGACGGCCCTGCGCCGGCGCAGCCAGTCCCGTCGATGCCCGGGGTCGAACGGATCAACGTCGAGGGGCTGCTGGCGGTCGCCGGCCGCTGCGTGGAAGAAGGCATCCCGATGATCGCCCTGTTCCCGGTGATCGAGCCCGCGCTGAAGACGCCGGACGGGCGCGAAGCGCTCAACCCGGCCGGCCTGGTGCCGCGCGCGGTCGCCGCGCTGAAGGCGCGCTTCCCGCAACTCGGCGTGATGACCGATGTCGCACTCGATCCGTACACCAGCCATGGGCAGGACGGCCTGATCGACGAGTCTGGCTACGTGCTCAACGAGCAGACGGTCGCCGTGCTGGTAGAGCAGGCGTACGTCCATGCGCAGGCCGGCGTCGACGTGGTCGCACCGTCGGACATGATGGACGGGCGGATCGGCGCGATCCGCCGCCGACTGGACGACGCTGGCCTCATCCACACGCGCATCCTCGCCTACTCTGCCAAGTACGCCTCCTCGTTCTACGGACCGTTCCGCGATGCGGTCGGATCGGCGGCCACCCTCGGCGGCGGCTCGAAGTACACCTACCAGATGGATCCCGCGAACAGCGACGAGGCGCTGCGCGAGGTCGCCCTGGACCTCGCGGAAGGCGCCGACATGGTGATGGTGAAACCGGGCATGCCCTACCTCGACATCGTGCGCCGGGTGAAGGAGACGTTCGGCGTGCCCACCGCCGTCTACCAGGTCAGCGGCGAGTACGCGATGCTGAAGGCGGCGAGCGCAAACGGGTGGCTCACCGAAAGGGCTGTCGCCATGGAAGCGCTGCTGTCCTTCAAGCGCGCCGGGGCAGATGCCATACTGACCTATTTCGCGCTCGACGCGGCCCGCTGGATGCGGGAAGGAGACTGAGCCGCTCAGCGATCGAGTTCGACCTCGCGGCTGCGCTGTTCGCGCTCGATCCGCATCAAATAGCGCTGTATCTGCTGCTGTGCGGACTCCGGCACGGCGACGAACATGAACCCGGCGCGCGTCGCGTCGGTGCCATTGCGCAGGCGTACGTCGTTCAGGTTCCGAAGTTCGAGCTCGACCGCGAAGGAACTGCCGGCGCCGATCTGCACGCTGGCACCGGGGAAGCGCGTACCGATCGCCACACGGTCGGCAGGCAACTGCACGTAGGCGGAGATGCCGCCGATGCTCAGATCGAGGCCCTGCAGTTCCAGCGTCTCGGTGTCGCGCAGCGGCAGGCACACGCGGACCGGCTCGCTCACGCTGGTGCGCACCCGGAAGAAATCGCGCCGCTGCAACTTGAGCAGTTCTGCCGGCAGCGGAATCGAGAAGGCAGGCGCACCGTCGTACTGGATATCGCGCACCTGCTTCACGCTGAACTGAACCTTGATCTTCTCCAGCGCGCTCACCAGCACGATCCGGTCGCTTTCCAGCAGCCTGGCGTTGGTCGCTTCGTCCGAACCGCGGTCGATGACGATGCGCCCACCGGGCACGTCGATGTCGACGATCGCGGTCAGCAGGAACTGGCGGCCATGGTTGAAATAGGCGGTGACGATCTCACGGTTATCGCGGATCGCCGACAGGGTCTGCCTGATCTGCGTCGGTGAGCGGATGAGGAACCGGCTGAGGTCCTGGCCCTCGCCGTTGTCGGCCTTGACGGCGTCTTCAGCGGCCATGCTGGCGGCTCCCGTTCCTGGAACGACGACGGCTCACCGCTCGACCCGCAGCGGTTCCGGTGCCGCGGTCTCGTCCAGTTTCGACGCGAGGCTCGCCCGCCCCGCGCGCGCCATCGGCCTGCCTTCTGCCGACAGCCGGATCGGCTGGTGGCGGTCGGCGCCGCTGAACTGCAGCAGGTGTACGTCGGTTCCCTCGACGTTCAACTCGAAACACGGCACGGTCGATGCAGCTCCGCCAATGAACACCCGGCGCTGGGACGGGTCGTATGGTATCGCTTCCTTCAGCAGTAACCACTCTATCGCTTTCTCGTCGTCGGTGAAAAGGTGCAGATGGATGGTCGGGTACTTGCCGATTGCCCCGGACAGCACCGGCCCCACCAGATGCGGCTGGAACCGTTCGAACAGGTCCATCAGGTCGAGCGCCTGCGAACGCAGCCAGTGAAGTTCCTCCCGCTGCCCATCCTCGTCGAAGATGCGCTGGTATTCGAGCAGCGCAGCTTCGAGCTCGGCGTTGGTCGGGAGGCAGTGCGCCTCGGTCAGGCCCAGCGTTCGGGCCGCCTTCTTCTTGGCGAGTCCCCAGTCGTCGATGCCATCCTCGGCGATCAGGCGTGCAGCCAGCTGCGCGAGCTGCTCGCGCAGCTGGTGCTGCCTTGAATGGGTCTCTCGTGCCACGTGCCGCCCGATCTCAGAAAATCTGCGCCTTCACCTCGTCCTGCGGCCGTGCATCGGCGCCCGGTGCACCACCCTCGAGCTCGCGCGGGAGGTTCTCCTGGTAGAAGAACTCGCTGATGCCGCCTGCGCTCGTATCACGCAGGCCAGTGGCAGGGTCGATGCGCGCGATGGCGACACCCTCCGGCGGGACCAGCGGCCGCTCTGGCACGCCCTTGAGCGCGACGGCCATGTAGCTGATCCACATCGGCAGTGCCGCCGTACCGCCCGTTTCGCCGCTACCCAGGGTGCGCGGCGTCGAGAAACCGATCCAGCTGACCGCGACCAGCCCCGGCTGGTAGCCGACGAACCATGCGTCGAGGAAGTCGTTCGTGGTGCCGGTCTTGCCCGCGAGGTCGCTGCGGCCGAGGGACATCGCGCGCGTCGCGGTACCGGCCCGCACGACATCCTGCATCAGGCTGGTCATCATGAACGCGTTGCGCTCGTCGATCACCCGCTCCGAGCCCTCGTTCGCGACGGCCGGCGTTGCTTCAAACAGCACGGCTCCCTTGGCGTCTTCGATGCGCCGGATCAGGAACGGGGCAACGCGGAAACCGCCGTTGGCGAACACCGCGTAGCCGGCGGCCATCTGCAGCGGTGTCACGGCGCCCGCGCCGAGCGCCATTGTCAGGTAGGGCGGATGGAGCTTCGGGTCGAATCCGAATTTGGTGATGTAGTCCTGGGCATACTGGGTACCGATCGCCTGCAACACGCGGATGGTCACCAGGTTTTTCGATCGCGCGAGCGCGGTACGAATCCGCATCGGGCCGTCGTACTTGCCGTCATAGTTCTTGGGCTCCCAGGGCTCCGACCCGGTCTCCCGTGCACCGAAGGTGAGCGGAGCATCGTTGACCACCGTCCCCGCCGTGAAGCCGCGCTCCAGCGCCGCCGAGTAGATGAACGGCTTGAAGCTCGACCCGGGCTGGCGGATCGCCTGGGTGACATGGTTGAACTGCGTCCGATTGAAGTCGAAACCACCGACCAGCGCCCGGATCGCGCCATCGGACGGGTCTACCGCGACCAGCGACGCCTCGACCTGCGGCAGCTGCGTGATGTACCAGTTCGATTTTTCGTCGCGCTGCAGGCGAACCACCGCCCCCGGCCGCAGCCGCTGCTTGAGCGGCGCCTGCTCCCCGATCGTACGCTGCGCGAAGCGCAAGCCCTCGCCGGCCACGGTGACCCGGCCCAGCCCGCGCCGGTAGACGACTGCCGACTTGTCGTCGATCTGCAGCACGATCGCCGGAAACAGGCCTTCGCTGTCCGGATCGTCCTGCAGGAGGTCTTCGAGCTGCTCGTCGGTATAGTTCGCCGGCAGATCCACGAAGCGTTCCGGCCCACGGAAGCCATGTCGTCTATCGTAGGCAATAACACCACGGCGTACCGCCATATAGGCCGCGAGTTGGTGCTCGCTTACAACCGTTGTGTGCACGCGCAGACCTCGCGTATACGCTTCGTCCCTGAACCGTTCGTACATCACCTGGCGGACCATTTCGGCCACATAGTCTGCGTGGACCGTCGTTTCCGTGCCTTCGCGCCGCGCCGGCATCACGTATTTTTCGGCCTGCGCGAACTGGGTTGCGTCGATGTAGCCGAGCGCGTTCATCCGCCGGAGCACATACTGCTGGCGCAACCTGGCACGCTGCGGGTTGACCACCGGATTGAAGCGCGACGGCGCCTTGGGTAGCCCGGCGAGCATCGCCATCTCGGCGATCTCGAGTTGGTCGAGCGATTTTCCGAAATAGGTCTGTGCGGCCGTGGCAAAGCCGTAGGCGCGCTGGCCGAGGAAGATCTGGTTGATGTAGAGCTCGAGAATCTGATCCTTGGTGAGACTCGCTTCGATCTTGAAGGCAAGCAGTGCCTCGTGAAACTTCCTCGTGAACGTCTTTTCCCGGGACAGGAAGAAGTTACGGGCCACCTGCATCGTGATCGTGCTCGCGCCCTGGCGCGCGCCGCCAACGCTGAAGTTGGAGGCAGCCGCACGAATGACACCGAGGTAATCCACCCCGCCATGCTCGTAGAAACGGTCATCTTCGGCTGCGAGAATGGCCTTTTTCATCAGGTCGGGGACGGCATCGATCTTCACCACCGCCCGGCGCTCCTCGCCGAACTCACCGATCAGCTTGCCATCCGCGCTGAACACGCGCAGCGGCACCTTCGGCCGGTAGTCGGTCAGCGCATCGAGGGAGGGGAGGTTCGGAAAAGCGACGACTGCCGCGAATACCACCACGAGCACGGCAAGGCCGAGCCCTCCGGCGGCAACGAGGGCAGCGATCAGCGACCAGCGTTTGAGCATCCGCCATTATAGACAGATGTCGTGGTCCGGATCAGACACGAAAAAGAGACAGACCGACGCTCAGGCAGCCGCTCCAGACTGAAAAAACGCTTTACAGTCCAAGTAGTTGTTGCTAGCCTTTAACCTCGTTTATGCAATGATGGCTTGAACCTTCCATGTTCAAAGGAAAACTCGACTTCAAATTCGACGCGCTGAGCGGATTGCTCCGGCCTGCGGCCCCGCCGTTGATCGGCGTGGACATCAGTTCGTCCGCGGTCAAGTTCGTCGAACTGGAAGAGTCCGGACGCGGCCAGTACCGGCTCGAACGGTACGTGATCGAGCCGCTGTTGAAGGATTCGATCGTCGACGGCAATATCGTGAACCTTGATCAGGTGTCCGATTCGTTCAAACGCGGCTGGAAGAAGCTCAACAGCCGGGTTCGCAACGTCGCTCTGGCCCTGCCCACCGCTGCAGTGATCACCAAGAAGATCGCCGTGCCCGCCGGCCAGGGCGAGGAGGAACTCGAACTGCAGGTCGAGACCGAGGCCAACCAGTACATCCCGTTTGCGCTCGATGAAGTCAACCTCGACTTCCAGGTACTCGGCCCGTCGCCGACCAGCAAGGACGATGTCGAGGTACTGATTGCCGCCTCGCGAAAGGAAAAAGTCGAAGACCG
>CAMDXD010000180.1 GCA_945877995.1 Bordetella parapertussis | reverse complement strand
TCCTGCAACGTGTTCGCCGGCAGGCTCGCCGGCACGGTGAGCACCGTGTCGCCCTTCACCAGAGAGGCTATCAGCGAGAAGGACTTCACCGGGTCGTAGTCGAGCTTCTGCAGCACCGGCTGGATCGTGTGCGCGGTATCGACCACCAGCAGCGTGTAGCCATCGGGTATCGCCCGCGCCACCAGCGTGGTGCCGATGACCGCGCCGGCGCCGCCCCGGTTCTCGACCAGCACCGGACGGCCGAGGCGTTCGCCCAGCCGGGGCGCCATCACCCGGCCGACCATGTCGGTCCCGCCGCCAGCGGCAAAGGGCACGATCAGGCGGATGGGCTTCGACGGGTAGGCCTCTGCCGCCTGCGCGAAGGCGGCGACCGGTGCCAGCGCCGCGGCGGCCAGCAGGGTGATGTCACGCAGCACGGCGGCGAGGGCCGGGCGAACAGGTGAAGACTGGATCATGGTGCTGCTCCTCCGGTGCAACGCAGCCCGGCGTCTGCGGCCGGTGCTGCGCTGATGCAGTGCCGCCACGCGGCGGCAGCGGTCCTAGCCGGCGCAGCGCGCCAGCACGTCGTCGTCGAACTCAAGCCCGAGCCCGACCTTCTGCGGTACCGCCAGCATGCCGTCCTTCATCGTCGGCACTTCGCGGAACAGCGGGCAGGACCAGGGCATGTACTCGACCGTCAGTCCATTCGGGATCGCTGACACCAGGTGCACATGTACCTCGGGCAGCAGGTGGCTGACCACCGGCAGGTTGAAGGCCTGTGCCATGCCGGCGATCTTCAGCCAGGTGGTGATGCCACCGGCACGCAGCACGTCGATCATCACGATGTCGACCGAGCGCGCCTCGAGCATGTGCCGGAACGGCACCGAACCGTAGACATACTCCCCGGCCGCGAGCGGCGTGTTGAGCGTGCGCGCGACCTCGGCCATGCCCGGGTAGTCGTCATGGGCCACGACGTCTTCGAGCCAGTACAGCCCGTACTGCTCGAGGCGCTGGCCGATGGAGATCGCCTCTCGCACGTCCCAGCGCTGGTTGATGTCGCACATCAGGTCGACATCCGCACCGATCGCCTCGCGGATCAGCCGGATGCGCGCCTCCTCCAGCGACGGCGTGGTCGTGCCAGGGAGCGCGAGCTGTGTCTTCATCTGGCGCCAGCCCTGCTCGACCAGCGAGCGCGACGCGGTGACGCACTGCTCGAGCGTGAAGTGACGCATCAGCGCCCCGCTCGCGTAGGTGGGCACCGAGGTGCGGTGGCCGCCCACCAGCGTCGACACCGGCAGGCCGAGCGCCTTGCCCTTGATGTCCCAGAGCGCAATGTCGATCGCGGCCAGCGCGAGCGTGAACAGGCCGCCGGGGCCGGCCGAGGCCCCGGCCGCGGTACGCAGCCGGTCGCCGATCGCTTCGATACGCATCGGGTCATCGCCGACGATCATGCCGGCGAGGATGTCGACCGTCTGCTTAAGGGCCGGCGTCAACGGCCCGCCGAAATGGGTGAGCCCGATGCCGTTGAGGCCGGGCTGGTCGGTGTGCAGGGTCAGCGTGACAAAGTTGCGCGTGCCGGCGACCGTGGGGCCCCCGGCCAGCGGCTCGTCGGCCGGGAGCTTCACGATCGTCGATTGATGGCCGGTGATCTTCATCGTGCGGTTGCCTCTGGGTTGGCCGGTATCACCGGCAGCAGGAGATAGGGGAATCGACCGGCCCCGGCATGCAGGGTCACCTTGCCGCCGAACACTTCCGGCGGACGATCGGTCGGGTCATCGTGCACGAACGGCCCGCAGCCACGCATCGGATGCTTCATGTTGGACAGCGTCGCCGCCTCGCCTTCGTATTCGTAGTCGCGGCCGCGGATCGACAGGGCGATCCGGTAGCCTGCCGGCACGACGATCGAGGTCGGAATGATCTCGATATCCAGTTCGACCACGTCGCCGGGCACCAGCGGCTGCAGTTCGTCGTGTGCATGGTACGGTCGCCATGGCGTAGACAGGGCCGGATCGAGCTTTCGGTGCGAGGCGCGCAACCAGCCCTGCCCGACCGGCGTATGCGGGTCGAGCGCGCCCTGGAACACCACTTCAGCCCCGCCCGGCGCGAACACGCGCAACACCGCGAAGATGTCCGCATCGGTGGTCGACGACGACAGGAAGAGCTTCAGCGCGACCGGACCGGTGATCTCGGTCGGCGCCTCGAGCGGCTGCGTGATGAAGGTCAGGCCATCGCCCATCGCCGCATACTCGACCGATTCGGTGGTACGGACAGGCTCGGTATCGAGGCGGCGCGCCGTCAGTGCGAGGTGCAACTGCGTCCACTGCGTGCGCGCGAGCGGCCATTCGTTCTCGCAGCGACGGACGAAGCGTTCGCCGGGATGGCGCACGTTCAGCTGGACCTTCGGCTGCCGGTGCCAGCCGTTGTCCTCGCCCTTCAGGAAGTGGTCGAAGAAGCGCTTCTGCAGTTCGACCCCGTAGTCGGTGTAGAACGGTGCCCAGTGCGAGCCGCCGTGCACCTCGAGCCACTTGTCGGCCGACGCAGCGCGCATGAACCCCTCGAAGTTGCCCCGCGGATGCAGCCCCTGCCCGCCCCAGTTCGCGCAGGACAGCAGGGGAACCTGCACCTTCGACAGGTCGGCGGAGCGCTCCTTGTACCAGTCATCGCACAGCGGCCGCCTGAGATACTCGCCCCACATGTCCTCACGGTTGCGCACGAGTGCTTCTTCGGACAGCGTGTCCGGCCCGCAGACCAGTTCTCCGGTCACACGAGAGCGCGCGCCGCGTTCGCCCACGCCGTGCTGCACCGTCTTCACCTGCATGTCCTGCCAGTTCTTGCGAAACGTGCAGGCGATGCCGCCGTGGCGCGCGCCGTCGCGGTAATTGTCGGCCCAGCCTTCCCACACGCAGATCGCGGCCAGGTGCGGCGGCTGCGTCGCCGCCGCGCGCCACTGGTTCGCACCGTAGTACGAGATGCCGTTCAGTCCGACCTTGCCGCTGCACCACGGCTCGCCCGCGATCCACTCGATGCAGTCGTGGAAATCTTTCTGCTCGCGCGCGTTGTTGTGCGCGAGATAGCCCGGCGACCGTCCAGCGCCGCGCGAATCGAAGCGCACGACCGCATAACCATCGGCGACCCACTTCTCGGGATCGACGACTTCCCAGTTCTGGTACCGGTTGCTGGTCCCCGAGACGGCGTCGGGGTTTTCGCGCGCCATGATTTCCCAGGCGGTCTTGTAGCCGTCCTGGAACGCAAGGCCCTTGCCGTACGGGCCGTAGCTGGCCAGCGCCGGCCATCGGCCCTCCGTGACCGGCCGGAAGATGTCCGCACGCAGCACCACGCCATCGTCCATCGTGACCGGCACATCCCAGTCCACCCGCATGCCGTCGCGGATGTCGCCGTGATGTTCAGTGACCATCGATTGCCTCCGGATAACCTGTACGGGGCCGGCGCCCGGCGCCCCGCATCAATCGATGCGCGCCCCGGACTGCCTGACCACCGTTGCATACTTCGAAAACTCTTCGCGCAGGTAACGCCCGAACGCCTCGGGCGTGCCGCCCGCAGGGTCGTGTCCTTGCGCCTCGAACTGGCTGCGCAACTCCGCCGACTGTACGACAGCCACCAGCACTTCGTTCAACCGGTCGACGATCGCCCGCGGCGTCTTCGTCGGTGCCAGCAGACCGAACCAGGTCGTCGATGCGTAGCCGGGCACGCCGGACTCGGCGATCGTCGGCACCTCGGGCAGCTGCGCCGAACGCGCCAGACTCGAGATACCGAGCACCCGCACGCGACCGGACTTGATGAACGGCGCGACCGGGGCGATCGAGTTGAACATCATCGGCACCTGGCCTGCCAGGACATCGGCGACCGCCTGAGGCGCGCCCTTGTACGGCACGTGCGAAAGGTTCACGCGCGCCATCGACTTGAACAGTTCCATCGCCAGGTGGTTCGCCGCGCCGTTGCCGGCCGAGGCATAGTCGAGCCTGCCCGGCTGGGCACGCGCCAGCGCGAGCAATTCGCCGATGCCACGGGCCTGCAGCGAAGGATGCGCGATCAGCAGGAAGGGGCCGCTCGAGATGAGTCCGATCGGGGTGAAGTCGTTGATCGGATCGTAGGCCGCCTTCTTCTGCAGGTGGGGCAGTATCGCCAGCGGGCCCGGGCTGCTCAGGAACAACGTGTGGCCGTCGGGCAGTGCCTTGGCCGCGACCTCCGCGCCGATCAGGCCACCAGCACCGCCCCGGTTGTCGATGATCATGGGCTGTCCGAGCCGGGCCGCCATCGGCGTGACCACCAGCCGCGCCACGACATCGGGCGTGCCGCCCGGCGGCACCGGAACGATCACCCGGATCGGCCGATCGGGCCAGGCGGGTTGCGCCTGCGCCAACGGGCAAGCCAGCACGACAGCGGCCAGTGCTGCTGCAGCCGTCCTCGCAGCCCTGCCGGCGGCGGCTGCCGTACCCTGGGCTTCGACCATCGTTTTTCTCCGATCTCTCCGGTGCGACCGTTATAGGGATCCGGACACTGGCATGATGCTACCCGATCGCGGCCACGGTACGCTGCCCTCACAGGCGCCCCGTGCTCCCCGATCCGCCGATCCGCCCGGATTTTCCGATTGCCATGGAGCCGTCCCGATGAGCCAGCCCGCCGCCGCACCCGCCGCCGTCCCCGCCAGTGAAACCGCAGGAACCGAACTGGCCGGCAAGGTCGCACTGGTCACCGGCGGCGCCCGCAACATCGGTGCATGCGTCTCCCTCGCGCTGGCGGCCGGTGGCGCGACGGTCGCGATCAACACTCGCTCCTCGCGCGCCGAGGCCGATGCGCTCGCCGGCCGGATCGAAGCGGGCGGTGGACGGGCCGCCGCATGGCTGGCCGACATCGGCGAGCGCGCCGCGGTGCGCGCGATGGTCGACGGCGTGCTAGCGCGTTTCGGGCGCATCGATATCCTGGTGCTGAACGCTTCGGTGCGCAACGAATGCGCATTCCTCGACCTGCCCTACGACGACTGGCGCCGGGTCATGGCGACCACGCTCGACGGTGCGTTCCACTGCAGCCAGGCCTGCCTGCCGTCGATGATCGCCGGCGGCTCGGGCAGCCTGGTCACGCTCGGTGGCCTCAATGCACTGTCGGGCGCGAAGCGTCGCATCCACGGGTCGGTGGCCAAGGGCGGACTGGTCGCCTTCACGCGCGGCATCGCGCGCGAGTTCGCAGACCAGGGCGTGCGCGCGAACTGCGTGGTGCCGGGCCAGGTGCTGACCGAACGCGCCGCGCATCGATCGCCGCGGGCCGAACCGAAGGGACTGATCCCGCTAGGACGTGGCGGGCAGCCCGAGGAGATCGCAGCCACCGTGCGCTTCCTGTGCGGACCGGGCGCGAGTTTCATCACGGGCCAGACCATCCATGTGAATGGCGGGCAACTGATGACCTGAAACACGCCACCGGGCCGCCCGGCCACGGCCGGAACAGACCCGGTCGTGGCCAGTGGCGGCGTGCGCCGCGCTATCGGACGCCGAGCAGTTCCACGTCGAATACCAGCGTCGCGTTCGGCGGGATCACGCCGCCGGCACCACGCGCGCCGTAGCCCATCTCGGGCGGGATCACCAGCGTGCGCTGGCCGCCGACCTTCATCCCGGCCACGCCCTGGTCCCATCCGCGGATGACCTGTCCGGCGCCGAGGCCGAACGCGAACGGGTCCTTGCGATCGAGCGAGCTGTCGAATTTCTTGCCCTTGTTGTCCTTGGCTGCGGCATCGAACAGCCAGCCGGTGTAATGCACCGTCACCTGCTTGCCGGGTACTGCCTCTGCGCCGGTGCCAACCTTGTGGTCGGTGATCTTCAGGCTGGGGGCCGGGTTGCTCTGTGCTTCACTCATCGGAATCATCATCCAGGGTGTGGTCAGGGCGACAACGGCCGCCAGGAGGGCTGCGCGGGGAATCCGCAGGATCGATCTTTTCAAGGGGTCTGCTCCGTCGACTGGGTCAGGTTTGCCGAAGCACCGATGCTAACCGAAGCCCCGGCGTGCTGCCTTGCCGCGCCGCGCGTCCGGTGGTGCCGTACGCGCCTGCCCGGCCGTCCGTTCAGTCCACCACCAGCGCCACGCGGCCGACCAGCTGGTTGTCGCGGATCAGCTGGTGCACCGCCTCGGCCTGCTCGAGCGGGAAGGTGCGCTCGACGATCGCACGCACCTTCTTCTGGCGCAGCAGTTCCAGCGTCTGCGCGATCTCGGTCGCGGTCACGTAGCGAGAGCCACGCACCTCGATGCCCTTGCGCACCACCACCGTCGCATCGAGCGTGAACTTGCTCGAATCGCCGAACACGGCCGGTGGCCTCACGCCGACGATCACGAGGCGGCCACCGGGCGCCAGCGCGGTGACCGATGCCTCGAGCGTCTCTTTCGCGCCCACCACGTCGATCACCGAGTCGACCCCGCGCCCGCCAGTCAGCGCCGCAACCTGTTTCGCGATATCGCCGCGCGAACCGTCGATCAGGTCGTCGGCACCCGCGGCCTGCGCACCGGCCAGCTTCGTCTCGCCGATCTCGACGGCGATCACCCGGGCACCGCAAGCCTTAGCCACCTGCACCACGTGGATGCCGACACCGCCACCGGCACCGAACACCAGCACGTTGTCGCCGGGCTGCACCTGCGCCTCTTTTGTACAGGCATGGAAGGGCGTTGCGATCGCATCGGCCGCGACCGCTGCGTCGACGTCGCTCACCCCGTCCGGGATCGGCACGAAATTGCGCGCTGGCAGCACCATGTATTCGGCATAGCCACCATCGCAGGCCATGCCGACATAACCCCTGAACGCGGTGCACAGCGTCTCGCGGCCGGCACGGCAGTAGCGGCACTGGCCGCAGGTCAGGTAGAAATGATTGGTCACCCGCTGCCCGATCGTGAAGCCTGACACCTCGGAGCCGAGCGCGACGATCTCGCCGGCGACTTCATGCCCGGGAATGCGCGGGTAGGCCGTGACCTGGCCGGGGTTGGCGATCATGTGGACCACCGTCAGGCCGACGCCGATCGCCTTCACCCGGATCTTCACGTCGTTGGGTCCGACCACGGGCTCCGGGACGTCTTCGAGCACGAGCGGTTTCCCGATCGCGTGCAGCACCATCGCTTTCATTCATTCACTCCATTGCAATTTCAATTGCAGCCCAGGCACAGGCCCTCAGACATCGACCTGGCTGTCACGGTCGGCGGAACTGTGGGAACGGATCTCGCGCACCGGCGACTGGCCACCGATGTCGCGGCCGGTAGCGAGCCAGGTGCACACGCTAGCCCCGGGTGCCCACACGGTCTTGTACGCGCCAGGGGCGAAGAACTCGACGAACACCATGTCCTCGCCGCCATCGCTGATGAAGAAGTGGCGCTCGTGGTCGGCGAACCACACCACGTCGCCGGCCTGCACCGGGAACGGCTCTTCGTTCGCGTGCGCGATGCCGTGCCCCTTCAGCATGTACATGAAGTGTTCGGCGCCCTCGTGGTGGTGGTTGGCCGCGCTGGTGCCGGGCGGATAGATGATCATCTCCCCCTTGATCGCGGTGGTGCCGAACAGCTTGGGCGTGACCAGGTAGATACGCTTGCGCGCATCGTGCTCGGAGTCGAGCACCGGCTCGCGCCGCCAGTCGATCACGCGCAGCGGCGGTGGTTCGCTGCACAGCTTCGGATCGAGGTCGGCCGCGGTCGGCACCTCGGCGAACAGCACCTGCGCGCCGGTGCTGCTGGCCAGCGTGCCGCGGAAGCCGGGCGGCAGGAAAGCCACGTGGGAGTCGCCGAGCGCGATGCCCGCGGCGCTGCCGGCGGCGTCGGTCAGCGTTGCCGTGCCGCCGAGCATCTGGAACCAGCCCAGGCTGCGCGGACCGATC
>CAMDXD010000179.1 GCA_945877995.1 Bordetella parapertussis | reverse complement strand
AGCCCCAGGGGTGCTCGTCTGCGCAGACGCCAACCAGGGGTGGACCGAGGCGGATGCGGTGGAATACGTACGCGCGATCAGCGCCACCAGCGTCCTCGACTTCCTCGAACAACCGGTGCACGGCGACGACCTCGCCGCGATGGCACGGGTGGCTGCGGCCAGCCCGATCGCGATCGGCTGCGACGAGGGCCTGCGCAGCGCGCGCGACCTTCGCGACCACCAGGTGATCGGTGCAGCAGCCGGGGCCAGCCTGAAGATCGGCAAGCTTGGTGGACTGCTGGCCGCCCAGCGGATGGCGCTGCTGTGCGACAGCCTAGGCATGAAGGTGAACCTCGCGTGCAAGATCGCTGAGGCCGGCGTGGGCACTGCGGCACTGCTGCACCTGGCTGCGGCGATCCCATCGCTGCAATGGGGCGTGGCGCTGACCAGCACCTATCTGCGGGACGACATCCTCGTGCAGCCCCTGCAGTATGCGAATGGGCATGTGCAGGTGCCTTGCGGTCCAGGGCTTGGGGTCGAGGTGGACGAAGAGCAAGTGCGCTCGCTCGCCGCCTGAACCCTGTTTTGCCCGGAGCCGTGCCGTGGCGACTCCACGGCCGACGGTGCGGTCGTGGAGCACCGGTTCCAGCGCCTTCAGTCAGGCCGGATATTGGCCTCGCGCCCGATGCGGCGATACAGCTCGATGTCCTCGCGCATGAACGTCGCGAAGGCTGCAGGCGTCTCGAAATACACCGCAATGCCCTGGGTTGCGAGTTTCGCCTTGACGTCGTCGCGGCCGGACATCTTCTGCAGTGCGTTGGCGAGCGTCACCAGCACCGTCTGCGGCGTGCGCTGAGGTGTCAGGACACCGTACCACTGGGTCATCTCGAGCCCGGGCATGCCCGCTTCAGCAGTTGTCGGCATGTTCGGTGCGAGCGGGTGGCGCTGTTTCGCGGCCATCGCGAGGCCGCGCATCCGGCCCGAGCGCATCTGCGGATCGGCATTGATCATGTTGAGGACCATCATGTGGACCTCACCCGCGACCAGCGCAGCCACGGCACCGCCACCGCTCTTGTACGGCACGTGGATCACCTTGGTACCTGCCAGCGAGTTGAACAGCTCGCCGCCGAAGTGCGTGGTGCCTGCAGTGCCGCCAGAACCGAAATTGAACTTGCCCGGGTTCGCCTTCGTCAGCGCAACCAGTTCCATGAGCGTCTTTACCGGGACCGATGGATGCACGACCACGGCGTTGTCGACCAGGCCGACACGGCTGATCGGGATGAAATCCTTCAGCAGGTCGTACGGTACCTTGTCGCGCAGCGCGGTAGAAATCGTGTGGTTGTTGCCGAGCATGCCGATCGTGTAGCCATCGGGTGTCGCGCGAGCCAGGATGTCCCCCCCGATCATGCCGCTGGCCCCGGCCCGGTTGTCGACCACGATCTGCTGGCCCAGGTCTTCTCCCAGGTACTGGGATACCACCCGTGCGACCGGATCGTAGGACCCGCCGACCGCGAAGGGCACGATCAGTCGGATCGGGCGATCGGGGTACTTCTGGGCTGTCGCGGGTGTCGCTGCCATCACGCCGCCGGAAAGCAGCAAGCCGGCCGCCAGCCGGATCATCGGACTTCCGAACATGGGTTCCTCCAGTGCGGTTGCACCATTGCGGGAGGTCACTGCCCGGCATGCAAGGCGTGACCTTTCTCAATCGATGATCTTGCATGCGGCCCGGGGCAGGGTCAAGCGCCGAGCTTGAGGAATCTTCCGGCCGTGCTGCGCAGGATCATCGCTCGGTCGGTGCCTGGCATGCCTGCACCGATGCACCACATTCGCTACAGGATCCGCCCGCGCACCCAGGTCACCACCACCTCGGCGACGATTACGACCACGAAGATCGCCAGCAGCCAGTTCTTCCAGGCCTCGAGCGGCGACGAGCTGAAGAAGATCTACGAGAACCTCGGCACCGAGTTCGCGCGGGAGCGGCGCGACACTGAAGTCAGCGCGCTGTTCGCCGCGGCCGCGCTGTTCCGGCTGGTGCTCGCCGGCACGCTGTCGACGCTGTGGTTTCATCGGCCGCTGGCGCCTGGGTCAGTACCCGGCTGAACTCAGCCACCCGGGTCGCCAGCGCCGGGCAGCCGGCGTAGTGACCGACCTGAATCTGCACCTCGACGATCTCGTCCTTCGTGATGCCCACATGCAGCGCACGGGCAGGCCCACCCCTGCTAAAGTGATGCATCGACAAGACAGGAGCCTGGCCAGATGAACGATTTCCGAGCGACGAAGGCTGCCTCAGAGAGCGCTTCACCGGCTGACACGGCAAGGCTGCGTAACCCTGCGCTCGAGCGGATGCAGGCCGGCCACCCTGCGCTGATCGCGACCGTGCGCGATGCGCGGTCCGGCGACATCGCGCGCATGCTCAAGGTCTGCGGCTTCGATATCGCCGTGATCGATCTCGAGCACAACGCGCTTCCCGCGGATGCCGTACATGAGATCTGCATGACCTCGATCGACATCGGCCTCACGCCGATCGTGCGCGTGCCCGACCATGCACCGGGGCCGATCAGCCAGGCGCTTGCGCATGCCGCAATGGGTGTTCTGGTACCGCATGTGAGCACGGCTGAGGAAGCGAAAGCCATCGCGCACGCAGCCCGCTTCGCACCGGCCGGGCATCGCGCGGTGGCGCCGCTGTTCCCGCAGTTCGGCTACCGCTCGATCGACAAGGCGCAGAGCATCGCCGAGATCGAGGCAGCAACGATGGTGATGCTGCTGATCGAAACGCCCGAAGGCATCGAGAACGTCGATGCCATCGCAGCTGTGCCCGGCATCGACGTGCTGTTCCTCGGCAGTGCCGACCTCGGCCAGTCGATGGGCCTGACCGGCCAATACACGCATCCCGCCTTCGAGAAGGCCGAGCTCAGGCTGATCGAGGCCTGCCGCAAGCACGGGCGTATCCCGGGCATCGGCGGGATCACCCGGCCCGAGCAGTATGAACGTGCGCTGAACGCCGGGATGCTCTGCATCTCGGCCGGCACCGACACCGGCTACCTGATGGCGGGCGCGGCCCAGCAGGCAAGCATGGTTCGGGCGTTGTTCCCGCGCGCGGGCTGAGCGGCTTCCTTGCGTCGAGTCGGACTCAGTTCGGCTTGATGCCGGCCTTGCGGATCACCCGGGTGAACACCTCGAGGTCGTCGCGGATCGACTTCGCGTACTGCTCGGGCGTATCGCCGACCGCGTCGTAGCCCAGCGTTTCGAAGCGCTGCCGCACGTCCGGTGCACGGACCGTCTGAACCACTGCCTTGTTCAGTCGGCTGATGATCTCCGTCGTGAGACCGCTCGGACCGACCACGCCGAACCTGCCATCGAACGGCGGCACCTTCAGGCCCACTTCGGTCAGCGTCGGGATGTCCGGCGCCGCAGTCGGCCGCCGACTGCCCATCGCGCCGAGCACGCGAAGACGACCATCCTTCACGGCGCCGATCACCGGCCCAAGGTCCGCCACCATCATGTCGATCTCGCCGGCCACGACTCCGGCCAGTGCCGGTCCCGTACCCTTGTACGGTACATGCAGCATCGACAGCCCGGTGGCGAGGGCGAGCAGTTCGCCGCCGATATGCGAAGCGGCACCGCTGCCAGAAGAGCCGAAGGACAGGAAGGTCGGCTTGCCCTTTCCCAGGCGGATCAGGTCAGCTATCGACTTCGCCGGCACCCGCGGATTGATCGTGACTACGTAGGGCGTGATCACGACGGTGGAGATCGGCGCGAAATCCTTGACCGGGTCGTAGGCGACCTTGGTGTACAGCGCAGGCGCGAAGGTGAGGCTGCTCGCGCCGCCCATCAGCAGCGTGTAGCCGTCCGGGGTGGCACGCGCGCCGACTTCGGTGCCGATCATGCCGCCGGCGCCGCCACGGTTCTCGATGACGATCGTCTGGCCGAGCGCGTCGCCCATCCGGGGTTGGATGGTGCGCGCGATGATGTCGGCCGGGCCGCCGGGCGCAAAGGCAACGATCAGGCGGATCGGCTTGGACGGGTAGCTACCCGGCTGCGCTGTCGCCACCGACGCCATCAGCACTGTCCCGCAGGCGATGAGACCAGCGGCGAAGCGGAGACTCTTGGTGGGCTTCCTGGCCGGGGCACGACGCGCCGCTGGAATCACCGACACCTGCATCATGGCATTCGCAATCCGTAGCATCGTGAAGGGCTCCGTTCGGCTGACGAACGCATTTTGAAGCAGATTCCGTGCCGTCAATCTTCCTTGCTCTTGCGCGCCAAGATCTCGAGAAATCGTGTTCGCTGCGGCGTTTCTGGACGACCTGCGGGATGCACCAGGAACACCGTGCTGCCCAGTGTACCCGCCCGCACCGAGAGCGTGTGCCAGGCGATGTCCGGGGCCTGTATGGCACGCAGCGAGGCCGGCAGGATGGCCAGCCCCATCCCGGTGGCGACAAGGCTCAGGATGGTCGGTGCTTCGTTCGCCGCCTGCACCAGCCGCGGCATGAAGCCGGCGCGCTCGCAGAGCTCGTAGACCTGTTCGTAGAAGCTCGACCCGCGGCCGCGCGGCCGGAGGATGAACGGCTCATCTGCGAGCGACGCCAGCGGCACCGGCTGTCGCCGCCTGCCTGCCCAGCTGACGTGGGCGGCGAGCATCAGCTTGTCCTCGACCACCGGCAGTGCCTTCACCCCGCGCGGCAGTGGCTGCAACGCCGAGGGCCGTATCAACCCGAGGTCGAGCGCACCCCGGTTCAGTCCGTCGAGGATCGCCTCGGTGGTCATGAACGACAGCGTGAGGTCCACGGACGGCCAGGCGCTGCGAAAGGCGTGCACCGCGCGCGGGAACAGTGGCGTGTAGGCGGCGGTCGCGGTGAACGCGATATGCAGGCGGCCGATCTCACCGCTGCCGATGCGCCGGCCCGCTTCCATCGCGCGGCTGGCCTCGTCGATCACTGCACGCGCATGTTGCAGGAACAGCCGCCCGGCCTCGGTCAGTTCCACGCGGCTGCGGTTGCGGGCGAGCAGCGTGACGCCCAGGTCGCGCTCCATGTCCTGGATGTGCTTGCTCAGCGGCGGCTGGCTGATGCACAGCCGGCGCGCGGCGCGGCTGAAGTGCAGCTCTTCCGCGACCGCGACGAAGTACCGGAAATGTCGAAGTTCCATCTGTGGACGCCCCAGCCTCTTATAGCTTCCGGGAATAACCCGTACCGCTAAATAGTATTTCACACACAGCGCCACGTCCCCGAATATCCTCGGCCAACCCTTGCACTGGAGCACCTGCGCGATGTTCACCACCGAAGACAACGAGCTGCTCACGCGCAGCGGGCAGGGCACGCCGATGGGCGAGCTGCTGCGGCGCTACTGGATCCCGATGATGATGTGCAGCGAGCTCGCCGAGCCCGACGGGCCGCCGGTGCGCATGCCGCTGCTCGGCGAACGACTGCTGGCGTTCCGCGACAGCGAGGGCCGCGTCGGGCTGATCGACGAGTTCTGCGCGCATCGCCGCGTCTCCCTCTACTTCGGCCGCAACGAGCAGGGCGGGCTGCGCTGCACTTACCATGGCTGGAAGTACGACGTCGACGGCCGCTGCACCGAAGTGCCGTCCGAGGCGGGTACCGGCTTCTGCGAACGGATCAAGCTCAAGGCCTATCCGTGCATCGAGCGCGGCGGCGTGATATGGACCTACATGGGCCCGCCCGAACTCAAGCCTGAACCGCCGGCGTTCGAGTGGTGCGACCTGCCGGCCAGCCATGTCTACCTGTCGCGCCGCTGGCAGGAGAGCAACTTCCTGCAGGCGGTCGAAGGCGGCATCGATTCGAACCATGTGTCCTGGCTGCACAGCGGCGAGCTCGACACCGACCCGCTGCACCGGAACACCGACGGCGCGAAGTTCGCGCGCTCGCGCAACACGCGCTTCGAGATCATGGAGTCGCCCGGCGGGCTGACCATCGGCGTGCGCCGCGATGCGCAACCGGGGCAGGGCTACTGGCGAGTCACGCAGTTCCTGATGCCCTGGTACACCATGATCCCGCCCTATAGCGGCAATGCGCTGAACGGACATGCCTGGGTCCCGATGGACGACGGCAACTGCATGGCGTGGACCATCACCTTCCATCCGACACGTCCGCTGACCAGCGAAGAGCTCGAGGCGATGGCCAACGGCCAGGGCGTTCATGCCGACCTGATCCCGGGCAGCACCCGTCCGCGGGCGAACCGAGACAACGACTACCTGATCGACCGCGAACTGCAGAAGAGCGGCCGCTACTACAACGGCGTGAAGGGCCTCGCCATCCAGGACGCGTCGCTGCAGGAGAGCATGGGGGCGGTCGTCGATCGCAGCCGCGAGAACCTGGTGTCGACCGACAACGCGATCATCTACGCGCGCCGCCGCCTGCTGCGCGCTGCGCGCAACCTGGCGAAGCTCGAGCATGTGCCCGGCACCTGGCGTGACGACCTGTATGTACGCTCCTCGTCGTTCCTGCTGTCCGACGACAAGGACTTCAAGCCGGTGATCACCGAATCGATCGTGGTCCGTCCGGGCGAGCCGTTCGTTGCCGTCTGACATGGCAGATGTTGCCTCGCCGGGCTGGCTGCGGCTGTGCGATGCAGACGAGGTGCGCGAAGGCGCACCGATGCGCTGCGTGGTCGATGGCGTCGCCTATGCGGTATTCAGGCTGGAGGACGGCTGCCATGTGCTCGACGACCTGTGCAGCCACGGACCAGGATGGCTGTCCGAAGGCTTCGAGGAGAACGGGCAGGTCGAATGCCCGTTCCATGGCGGACGGTTCGACGTGCGCACCGGTCGGCCGAGTGCCGCGCCATGTACCGAGCCGGTCGCGAGCTGGGCCGCGTGCGAGGAAGATGGCGGGGTGTGGATAAGGCCCGCCGACAAGCGACCAGCCTGACACGCGGATCCGCCTAGAGAATCCGCCCGCGCACCCAGGTCACCACCACCTCGGCGACGATCACCACCGCGAAGATCGCCAGCAGCACCACCGCCACCCGGTCCCACTGAAACAGGTTCATCGCGGTGTTCAAGGCCACCCCGATGCCACCGGCGCCGACCAGCCCGAGCACGGCCGACTCGCGCACGTTGATGTCCCAGCGCAGCAGCACCAGTGCCCAGAACGCCGGCTTCACCTGCGGCCAGTAGCCGAACACCAGCAGGCTCGGCCAGGGCGCGCCGCTCGCCTTCAGTGCCTCGACCGGGCCCCGGTACGCTTCCTCGAGCGCCTCGCCGAGCAGTTTGCCGACGAAGCCGATCGAGCGGAACGCGATCGCCAGCGTGCCGGCCAGCGCGCCAGGGCCGAACACCGCGATGAACAGCAGCGCCCAGACCAGCGAGTTGACCGAGCGGCTGGTCACCAGCGCCAGCTTGGCCAGGGTGTTCACGGTGCGTGATGGCATCACGTTGTGGGCGGCGAGCAGGCCGAGCGGCACCGCCAGCAGCACCGCGATCACCGTGCCGAGCGTCGCCATGTGCAGCGTCTCGACCAGCGCCGCATGCACCGACACCGGGTAGTGCGCATAGGCCGGTGGCCACATCCGCACGAGCAGGTCCTGCACCTGTGTCGGCGCGTCCCAGAGGAACTCCGGGATCACCTCGACCGTGCCGAGCGACAGCACGAAGGCCGCGACCACGCAGAAGTACACCGCGAACCGCGCCAGCCGCTGGCCGGGCGTGAAGCGTTGCCACTCGCGCCGCACGGCGGAGCCGGGCGGCCCCGAGGCGTGGGATTCGCGCTGCACGGCAGAGCCGGGCGTCAAACGCTCAGCCACGGCGCGGCTCCCGCCCGTCCTGCACCGCTTCTCCGAACACCCGCTTCACCTGGTTCGACAGGATCTCGCACACGAACACCACCGCTACGATCGCGATCAGGAT
>CAMDXD010000178.1 GCA_945877995.1 Bordetella parapertussis | reverse complement strand
TCCTCGGGCCCAATTGCATCGGCGCGCTGATGCCCGGCCTGAAACTGAACGCGAGTTTCGCGCCGGGCAACGCCATGTCCGGCACGCTCGCCTTCGTCACCCAGTCGGGCGCCCTGGCCACCGCGATGCTCGACTGGGCCAACGAACGCAGCATTGGGTTCTCTCACTTCATCTCACTGGGCGACAGCGCCGATGTCGACTTCGGCGATGTGCTCGACTACCTTGCGAGCGACCCGAACACGCGCGCGATCCTGTTGTATGCGGAGTCGGTCAAGGCCGCGCGCAAGTTCATGTCCGCCGCGCGCGCGGCCGCGCGCAACAAGCCGGTGATCGTCGTCAAGGCTGGGCGCATGCCGAGCGCTGCGAAGGCCGCAGCGTCGCATACGGGCGCACTCGCCGGCTCCGACTCGGTGTTCGACGCGGCGGCCAGGCGTGCCGGCATGTTGCGCGTGGACACCCTCGAAGCCCTGTTCGACGCCGCCGAGACGCTGGCCTACCCGCATCCGTGGCGCGGCGAGAATCTTGCCATCCTCACCAACGGTGGTGGCGCCGGCGTACTCGCCGCCGACGCACTGGCAATGGGTGGCGGCACGCTCGCGCGGTTGTCGGCCGCAACGCTCCAGTCGCTCGACGCGAGCCTTCCCTCCTCCTGGTCGCACGGCAATCCGGTTGACATCGTCGGCGACGCTCCGGCACAGCGCTACCGCCAGGCGCTGCAGGTGCTGATGGACGCGCCCGAGGTGGATGGCGTGCTCTTCATGCACGCGCCGACGGCCATAGTGCCCGCGGCCGACATCGTCCTCGAATGCCTTCCCCAGATCCGGGGCGCTGCCAAGCCGGTGCTCTCCTGCTGGATGGGCGGCAAGTCCGTGCAAGCGGCGCGCAATTCGTTCTCCTATGAAGGACTGCCCTGGTACAGCACGCCCGAGCGCGCGGCCGCGGCATGGCTGCAACTCGCCGACTACCACCGAAACCAGGCTGCGTTGCAGCAAGTGCCCGCCGAGAGCGGCGGTGAATTCACGCCACAGCGAGAACGCGCGCTCGCCATCCTCGCGGAGTCGACCGTCGCGGGCCACGAATGGCTGGACCCGGCGCAGGGGCATGCGCTGCTGGCAGCCTACGGTATTCCTTCGGCGCCGACCGTGATGGCACGCGATGCCGATGAAGCCGCTGCGACGGCTGCACGCATGGGCTTTCCCGTCGCGCTGAAGATCGTGTCGCAACAGATCGTCCACAAGTCCGACGTGGGTGGTGTCGTGCTCGGCCTCGCGAGCGCCGACGACGTGCGCGCCGCGGCGGTTCGCATGCGCCAGCAGGTCGCGCGCCTGCAGCCGAACGCGCATGTGCTCGGCTTCGCCGTCCAGGGCATGGTGAAGCGACGCCATGCGCACGAACTCATCGCGGGGATCGCGAGCGACCCGGTGTTCGGGCCGGTGCTGCTGTTCGGCAGCGGGGGCACGGCGGTCGAGCTGTCGAAGGACCATGCCGTGGCGCTGCCTCCGCTGAACGCAATTCTTGCGCGTGATCTGGTCAGTCGCAGCGGGCTCGCGCCGCTGCTGGCCGCCCACCGTGGCCGGCCCGGCGTGAGCGAGCAGGCCTTGGTGGACACCTTGGAGAAGCTGTCGCGGATGGCCTGCGACCTGGACCGCTGGCCGAGCTCGACATCAATCCACTGCTCGTGGACAGCGACGGCGTGATAGCGCTGGATGCACGCGTGAGGGTCAGGCTGAAGAACCAGCCGCCCGGCGAGCCGACGGCGATCCGCCCGTATCCGCAAGCGCTCGAGGAGACGGTCCAGGTGGCCGGCACCGAACTGCTGCTGCGGCCGATTCGCCCCGAGGATGGAGAACGCATGAAGGCGTTCTATGCAAAGGCCTCGGCGCAGGACATGCGGCTGCGGTTCTTCATGGCGCGGCGCGACGTGCCCGCTTCGGAACTGGCGCGGTACAGCCAGATCGACTACGACAGGGAGATGACTTTCATCGCGCTGTCGCCGCCGGACGAATTCGGCACGCGCCGCCGGACGAATTCGGCACGCGCCGCATGGTCGCCGAGGTGCGGGCCGTGTGCGACCCGGACAACATCCGCGCCGAGTTCGCGATCCAGGTCGCGGGGGTATGGCAAGGCAAGGGGCTGGGGCGGTTGATGCTGCGCAAGCTTATCGGATACCTGCAAGCTCGCGGAACCGCGGAACCGCGGAGATCGTGGGCGAGTGCCTGCGCGAGAACGCGGCCATGTCATCGCTGGCACGCCGTGAAGGCTTCGAGGTTCATGAAGCGGATGACGCCATCGCTTTTCGGCTGGTGCTCGCCGGCCGGCCGCAGGCCCAATCCGTCCTGGCCCTTCCCATCTTCGTGGGCACGACGTCGGGCCCGGCGACTTGCGCGACAAGAGAGGTTGCTTGACGCATGTCAAGTCGGGGGCCCGGTGGAGAGCTATTCTGGAATCGTGAACCAAGGATTCGCATGACAGCTGCAGCCTTCAACCCCCAGGACAACGGTTCCTCCCCGAGCCAGGCCGTCGTGCAGAGGGCCGGCCGGCCGCTGCGCCAGAGTCGGGACGACCAGGCGGTGCGGGCGGACCTTGCCACTTACCTGCAGATGATGCGCGACCAGGAGCGCGGCGACCTTGCGCGGGAACTGCACGATGAACTCGGCTCGCTCCTCACACGCGCCAAGCTCGATCTCGCGGGGCTGAAGCTGCGCCTGGATCACTGCAGCGACGAAGTCGACCAGCGGCTGCAGCACCTCGGCGAGATGATCAACATGGGCATCGCGTTTTCCAGGCGGGTGGTGGAAGGCCTGCATCCCTCGTCCCTGACAAACCTCGGACTGGCTGCATCGCTTGCCATCCTTGCGCGCGATTTCGGGCAGAGCGCCGGCGTCGAGGCCGAAGTTCGCGTAGACGAAGTCGATGTCGATGCCTCCACCCAACTCGCGATCTACCGCCTGATCCAGGAGTCGCTGAACAACGCCAGCAAGTACGCCGCGGCCCGAAAGGTCAGCATCTCGCTGCTGGACCTGGGGCCGAATCTGATAGTGGCGGTGCGCGACGACGGTCGCGGATTCGAAACCGGCGCCGCGGGAACTTCCAGCCATGGCCTGGCAAGCATGCGCCATCGAGTGGAGGCGTGTGGAGGGAAGTTCACGGTCAGCTCGAATCCAGGCGCGGGCACCCTCGTTGTCGCAGTGCTTCCCTGTCGAACAGCCGACGACGCGACCCGCGCGCAGCCCGTGCGGGCAGTCTCGCAGGTCGCCAAAGGAGTCCTCGCATGACGAATGCCTTCATCCGGAATCTCCTCGTCGCCGTCATTGCCGCCGCTGGCGCGATGGCGCAGGCCCAATCAAGCCGGGTGGAAACCCGCGGCGCACTGCTATACCAGACCCACTGCATCGCGTGCCACACGTCGCAGATGCACTGGCGCGAGCAACGGCAGGCACGTGATTGGCCGAGCCTGCGGACGCAGGTGCAACTCTGGCAGGAAAGGGCCGGCCTGCAGTGGAGCGAGGCGGACATCACCGGGGTGGCACGCCACCTCAACGAGACCATCTATCATTACTCGCAGACGACTGGCCACGTGAGTTCGGCATCCCGCAGCGGGGCGAACCCGACCTCGACCCACTGACCGTAGACATTCGAAGCGCGAGCTGGTGCTGGGCGGCGCAGGGGCCCAAGCCAGCCGGCTGAGGGCTTGGCATGAGCGCGCATCGTCGAATGCGTGCTTGCAGTGACGCCACCGGCGCTGGGAGTACAGTGCCGCTATGTCGTACCCGTTGTCTCCCGAGAATTCGGCCGCCCGGCTTGCCGGACTGCTCGACTCGGCCATGGACGCGATCGTCACGGTCGACGACGAGCAGCGCATCATCCTCTACAACCGGGCCGCGGAGCGGATCTTCAGCTGGCCCGGGGCGGAAACCCTGGGCCAGCCGCTCACCAAGCTCATTCCCCGCCGGTTCCGCGCGGGGCACGCCGACCATATCAGGCGGTTCGGCGAAACCGGAGTTACATCGCGGCGAATGGGCGGCAGCACCGTGATTTACGGGCTGCGCTCCACCGGCGAGGAGTTTCCGCTCGACGCCTCCATCTCGCAGCTCGACACGCCCGAGGGCAAGCTCTTCACCGTGATACTGCGTGACGTGACGGAGCGAGTCAGGGCGCAGGAGGAACTCGCGGCCTTCGCGACCGAGGCCAGTGCGATCCGCGAGCAGGAGAAGTCGCGCATCGCGCGCGAACTGCACGACGAGCTGGCCCAGTCGCTCACGGCGCTGAAGATGGACACCATCTGGGTGCGCGACAAGCTTCCCGCCGATGACGGCACAGCCGCCAAGCTGGCGCAGATGCTCGTTATGCTCGATGCCACCGTCACTGCGACTCGACGCATTGCCGCGGACCTGCGGCCCCTGCTGCTGGACGATCTCGGGCTGGCGCCGGCGATCGAGTGGCTGGTGCAGAATTTCACGGAACGCAGCGGCGTTCCGTGCGAACTCGCCATGCCCGAGGACCTGGAGCTGAATGAACCCTATGCAACCGCCATCTTCCGGACGGTCCAGGAGTCGCTGGCGAACGTGGCCAAACACGCGCGGGCGACCCAAGTCCGCGTGGCGATCGAGCGTTCCGCGCACGAAGTGACGCTGCGAATCGACGACGACGGCATCGGGTTCGATCCCGCCGCGCCGCGCCGCCAGCATTCGATGGGTCTCGCCGGCCAGCGGGAACGCGCGCAGCTGCTCAAGGGCACCGTGAGCGTCGCCAGCAAACCCGGCAGCGGCACGCGCATTGAATCGCGGATACCGGTGCGCGATGATGGAGGCGCCGGTTGATACGCATCGTCATCGCCGATGACCACGCCATCGTGCGGGAGGGCCTGAAACGCATCGTCGGTTCGGCCGACGACCTGGAGATGGTGGACGAAGCGGCCGACGGCAACCAGGTGATGGACCTCGTGCGCGAACACGAGTTCGACGTGCTGGTGCTCGACCTGTCGATGCCGGGGCGCAGCGGCATGGAGCTGATCAAGCTGGTCAAGGCCGAGCGGCCGAAGCTGCGGATCCTGGTGCTGAGCATGCATCAGGAACTGCAGTATGCGGTGCGCGCCATCAAGTCCGGTGCCAGCGGCTACCTCACCAAGGAGAGCGCACCGGCCCAGCTGGTGCAGGCGATCCGCAAGATCGCGGGCGGCGGTGCGTTCATCACTGCCGAGGTGGCGGAGCAACTCGCGCTTGGCGCCATGCCCGGCAGCGAGGCGGCACCGCACGAGGCGCTGTCAGACCGCGAGTTCGAGGTGATGCGGCTGCTCGTGTCGGGCGCTTCCGTCACCGACATTGCCGGCAAGCTCAAGCTCTCCGTGAAGACCGTCAGCACCCACAAGTCGAACCTGATGCAGAAGATGGGGCTGCAGAACCAGGCCGAGCTGGTGCGCTACGCGATCAGGCACGGCCTGGGCGACGAGGCCGTGTAAGGCCCGTTGACCTAACTAATCCCTGCCGCGGATCACCAGCACCGGCACGTCGGCGTGGCGGATGATCTGTTCGGCGCCGCTGCCGAGCACGACGCGCCCGATCCCGCGGCGGCCGTGCGTGCCGACGACGACGAGGTCGGCCTCCCAGGTTCTGGCCACCTGGGCGACGGAGTCGCCCAGGCGCTGGCCGGCCTTCTCGTACAGCTCGGTTTCGACCTCGACGCCGGCGGCCTTGGCGATCGCTTGCGCGTCGGCGAGCATCTTGAGCGCTTCGTCGCGAGCCGCGCGCATCACGTTGCCGGCGTATTCGAGCGCCACCGCATAGGCCAGTTCGTCGAGGGCGTGCAGGACTTTGACGCGGCCACCCGATTGCCCTGCGATCTGCACGGCCGTGGCCACGGCTTTGGTGGAGGTCACGCTGCCATCCACCGGGACGAGAATTCGCTTGAACCTGGGTGCCTCCTGGGCAAGAGTTGACGGTGCCTGCACTATGGCTGGTGCAGCGCAGGCGCAAGTTGATGCGGATCAAGCAGGTGCTGGATGGGGTTCGCGGCAAGCTCGGAATATTCCTAGGCCGCATCGGCGCGCGCGAAGGGCCGAACCGGAATCGTCCGAGTGCCACATTCAGCGTCCGCCGATGTTCCGGCGCGGCTGCTGCCGCCACAGTAGCTGCATGCCTCGCACCACTTCCGTCAAGGTCTACCTCGCCGACGACTCCGCCCTGATCCGCACCCGTGTGGCCGCCATGCTGGCGGCGCCGGCGATGACAATCGTTGGGCAGGGCGCGACGCCGCAGGCCTGCATCGACGGCATTCTGGCCTCGCATCCCGACATGGTGGTGCTGGATGTGCAGCTCGAAGGAGGAAGCGGGCTGGAAGTGCTTCGCGCCGTGCGCGACAAGGCTCCCGGCGTCCAGTTCATCGTGCTGAGCAACAACTCCCAGGCCGCGTACTGCAAGCGCTACCTCGCCGAGGGGGCGCGCCTCTTTCTCGACAAGTCCACCGAATTCGATCAGCTTGCCGCGGCCGTCGCTGCGGCGCAGCCGCAATCCCCAGCTTGAAACCTTCCTTCATGGAGTCCACTATGTCCCTCGCGTTGCACCAACCCTGTGCGAAACCACTGCACTTCATGCCGCGCGCGTTGCCGGATTCGAGCGCGCCGGCGCCCATCGTGTCCGCCCTCAAGACCCTGTGTTCCACCTGCCACCTGCGCGAGCTGTGCCTGCCCTGCGGCCTGGTGGGCGACGATGTTGCGCGGCTGGACGACCTGAGGTTCGGGCGCCGCCGCGTCAAGGCGGGCGAGACGGTCTACCGCGAAGGCGAGTCCTTCTACTTCATCCACGCCGTTCGCATGGGCACGTTCAAGTCCAGCCTGGTGCTGGCCGATGGCCGGGAACAGGTCAGCGGATTCCACCTGGCCGGCGAATTGATGGGCCTGGACGGCGTGGCGCACGGCAAGCACGCCAGCACGGCCATCGCCCTGGAGGACGCCGAGGTCTGCGCCATCCCGTACACGCACCTGAACGACCTGGCGGGCAGCTCCAGCAGCCTGAAGCACATCGTGGGCCGGCTGATGAGCCGCGAGATCGTCCGCGAGCACAGCCTGATGCTGCTGCTCGGAAGCATGAACGCCGTGGAGCGCCTGGCCGTCTTCCTGCTGAACCTGTCGCAGCGGCTCAAGGCGCTGGGTTACTCGCCGACTGAGTTTCACCTGCGCATGTCGCGTCAGGAGATCGGCAGCTACCTGGGCATGAAGCTCGAGACCGTGAGCCGCACCTTCTCCGCGTTCCAGCAGCAGGGCCTGCTGGAAGTCGACAAGCGCCACATCCGCATCGTCAATGTCGAAGGCATGAAGCGCGAGTTCGAGACCCGGGCGCGCTGAGCCATGACCCATGCCGCTGCACGCATGATCCGCGACGAGAGCACGCGGCGCTCGCGGCCGTGCTGCGTTCGCTGTTGCTCTTGATGGTGCAAGGGCCCGGCGACGAGCCGGAACGCTTCTTCGACGTGCTGCGCGCGATGCTGTTCTACATCGACGAGTTTCCCGAGAAGCGTCACCACCCTCGTGAATCGGACCTGCTGTTTCCGCGCCTCGCGCGAGCCAGGCCTCACCTTGTGCCCGTCATCCAGCGGCTGGAGCGCGACCACATGGCCGGCGAAGAGCGGGTGCGGGAACTGCAGCATCTGCTGCTCGCGTGGGAGCTGGTCGGCGATTCGCGGCGTGTGGCTTTCTGCGAATCGGCGCGGCGCTATGTGGCCTTCTACCTCGAGCACATGCGCGTCGAGGAGACCGAGCTGCTGCCGGAGGCGGAAGCTGCCTTGTCGCCGCAAGAGTGGGCCGAACTGGACAAGGCGTTTCGCGATGGGCTCGATCCGCTGGCGGGCGGCGCGCGCGACCCCGGCTCTTCACGCGCATCGTCATGG
>CAMDXD010000177.1 GCA_945877995.1 Bordetella parapertussis | reverse complement strand
AGCGACGATGCGGCGATCGCGGCGTGTCGGGAGAGGGAATGACGATTCATGGGCGGGGCTCCGGTCTCTGCAGGGTGACGCCGAATTCGTTCGACAGCACGGCGGCGATCTGGTCGAAGCAGACGCCCGCCCGCTGCACGCGGAAGGTGGTGAAGTCGATCATCGTGCTGGAGAGGCCATCGGGCGTGCTGTAGCGGGAACGGCCGTAGTCGACCACGATGTCGGCAAGCGCGATGACCTCGGGCTCGATGTCCTGCACCGCATAGCGGCTGCCCTTGAGCGAGGTGTTGGCGGACGACCCGACGAACAGCTGGCCGGCACCGATCGCCAGGTCGGCGATGCGATTGCGCAGGTCGCCCGCATTGAGCAGGATGTTCAGTGTGTCGCCCTTGACTGCATTGGACAGCACGAACGGGTCCAGCGCAGCGAGAAGGGAGTGGTCGCGCCGCAGCGGTGCGATCACTGCCAGCGGCAGGTCGTGGCCGAGGGTCACTGCGTCGATCATCGCCAGCCGGTCCGCTGGCAGCTGGTGCAGTTCGCGGTGCAGCCAGTGGTTACCGACGATGCCGGTGGGCTTGTCGAAGCTGCGGCGCTTGGCGGCGTAGATCCGGCGCACCGCATCGGCGGTGTATCCGAGGACTGCATAGCCGACGTCGAGGTGGATGACCGCGACGCCGCCTGCGCTGACCGCGTCGTGCACCCGCCGTGCGTCGGCCGCGACATCGTGTCCTTCGATCCGGATGGCCATGGCAGCCCGTTCTCCTCCTGGGGATGCCGGGCTTCGCCGGCTCATTCGCGGCACCGATTGTGGCACGGCGCGCGTGCATTGCCAGCCGCACGCCGACCGTGCACCATCGACGCCATCGTCCAACATCGAGGGAGCATCTTTCCATGCCCGTACAGGACCTGCGCATCAAGGCCACCGGCGGTGGCGAGTTCGACTGCCATCTCGCGCTGCCCGCCGCGCCGGGCAAGGCCCCGGCCGTCGTGCTGGCCGCCGCGGTGCATGGCGTCGATGAAGATATCCGCAGCATCGCCGCCGAGATCGCCGCGATGGGTTACATCGCCGCCGCGCCGGACCTGTTCTGGCGCACCATCCCCGGCCCGCTGCCGCGCAGCGACAAGCGCACCGGCGAGCGCGCCGAGCCGCGCAAGGCGGTGATCGGTGCCAGCGAGGCGGACCTCATGGATACCCTGGCGATGCTGAAGACGCAGCCTGCGTTCAACGGCCGCGCCGCGGTCGCCGGCTTCTGCTTCGGCGGCCCGTACGCGCTGATCGGGCCGAAGCGGCTCGGCTTCGAGGTTGGCGTGTCCTGCCATGGCTCGTCGATGGAAGACTTCATCGCGGAAGCCGATGGCGTCACCGCGCCGGTCTGCCTGCTCTGGGGCGATCGCGACAACCGCGCACCGCCGCCGGTGCTCGACGCCTATCGTGGGCTGGTGTCGCGCATGCCGAACGTGGAACTGCATGTGTTCCCGGGCGTGCAGCACGGCTACATGATGAGGGGCGACGAGCGCTACGACGCGACTGCGTACGCGTTCTCGATGAAGCGCATCGGCGAACTGCTGGCCGGGCTGCGCTGAGCCGGCCAGGTACGCACGCCGGTCAGCGGCCGCGCTCGTACCAGCCGCGGCTGTCGTTCACCACCTTCACCACCAGCAGCATCAGCGGTACTTCGATCAGCACGCCCACGACCGTGGCCAGTGCAGCGCCTGACTCGAAGCCGAACAGGCTGATCGCGGCGGCCACCGCGAGCTCGAAGAAGTTGCTGGCGCCGATCAGCGCCGAGGGACAGGCCACGGCATGCGTTTCGCCGAGGCGGCGGTTCAGCCAGTAGGCGAGCCCGGCATTGAATACCACCTGCAGCACGATCGGAACGGCGAGCATCGCGATCACCAGCGGCTGGCGCAGGATCGCCTCCCCCTGGAAGCCGAACAGCAATACCAGCGTGGCCAGCAGGGCGCCGATCGACCAGGGACCGATCGCTGCGAGTGTCGACTCCAGCGCCTGCGGTCCCCGTCGAAGCAGCATCCGCCGCAGCGCCTGGGCGATCAGCACCGGGATGACGATGTACAGCACGACCGAGACGACCAGCGTGTCCCACGGCACCACGATCGCCGACAGGCCGAGCAGCAGCGCGACGATCGGCGCGAATGCGAACACCATGATCACGTCGTTCAGCGCCACCTGCGACAGCGTGAACAGTGGATGCCCGCCGGTGAGCCGGCTCCAAACGAAGACCATCGCCGTGCAAGGGGCTGCAGCGAGCAGGATCAGCCCGGCCATGTAGCTGTCGTGCTGCCCCTCCGGCAGCCACGGCGCGAACACATGGCGGATGAAGATCCAGCCGAGCAGGGCCATCGTGAACGGTTTCACCGCCCAGTTCACGAACAGCGTCACGCCGATGCCTCGCCAGTGGTTGCGGACCTGGGCGAGTGCGCCGAAGTCCACCTTCAGCAGCATCGGGATCACCATCACCCAGATGAGCAGGCCGACCGGCAGGTTGACCCTTGCGACCTCGAGCCTGCCGACCGCCTGCACCTGCGCCGGGAACCACTGCCCGATGGCGATGCCGGCCACGATGCACAGCAGTACCCAGACCGTGAGGTAGCGCTCGAACCCGCCCATCGGAGCAGGTGCCGTCTGCGAAGCCGTCATGCGGTCATTCCCGCCCGATCCGGTCGACCGCCTGCTGCAGCGAGATCCGGTCGAGCGCCTGCATCGGCAGTGCGAGCATCAGCTCGATCCTGCGCTTGAGGACGGTGGCGGTATCGCGGAACGCTTTCAGCACCTGCTCGTCGGTGCCTTGTGACAACGAAGGGTCGGCGACGCCCCAGTGCGCGGTCATCGGCTGGCCTGGCCAGACCGGGCAGGTCTCGCCGGCGGCGTTGTCGCAGACCGTGAACACGAAGTCGAGGGCTGGTGCGTCCGCGCCCGCGAAGACCTTCCAGTCCTTGCTGTGCAGTCCGGTCGTGCCCAGGCCCAGCCGTGCGATCGTCTGCAGGGCGACCGGATGCACCGTACCCGATGGCTGGCTGCCGGCGGAGTACGCGACGAAGCGGCCGCGTGCCAGGCTGTTCAGCAGGGCTTCCGCCATGATCGAGCGCGCCGAGTTGTGCGTGCATATGAACAATGCGTTGTAGATCCGGTCTGTCGCCGCTGTTTCCATCTCAGTCCCCTGTGGTTTTCCCCGTATGTCCCATCCTGTGCCGGACGGGTCCTGACATCTTTCCTGCTCAGCAAGCCGTGCAAGGCTTCGCCTCGCGCGGCTGTATCGCACACCCGTCTGCGGCGCCCGCCTCGCAGCAATGGTCGGTGAGGTAGCCGAGCAGTGCGTTCATCTGCCCGAGCGCCGGCCGGTAGTGCAGGTGGCGCCCCTCGCGCACCGGCGCGACGAGCCCGGCGCGCGCGAGCCCCTTCAGGTGGAACGACAGCGTCGATGGCGGTACGTCGAGCAGTGCCGACAGCACGCCTGGCGTGAGCCCGGCCGGCCCCGCGCCGACCAGCACTCGGAACACGCGCAGGCGCATCGGCTGCGCGAGGGCGGCGAGCGAGGCGACCGCAGTCGATTCATCCATCATGCCTGCGCTCGATCTGTCGGCAGCAGCAGCGTCACCGCCCAGCACACGGCGAGCATCGCCGCTGCGCCGCACAGCGTGGCGAACAACCCACCCCACTGGTAGAGCAGGCCCGACAGCAGCGTGCCGCCGAAGCGGCCCAGTGCATTGGCCGCGTAGTAGAAGCCGACATCCTCGGCTGCCTTCTCCGAGCCGGCATAGGCCAGCACCAGGTACGAGTGGATCGACGAGTTCACCGCGAAGGCGAAGCCGAACACGCTCAGCCCCGCGACCACCACCCAGTCGAGTGCAGGCACCTGCAGCGCGACCGCCGCGGCCAGCCCGATCGTGACCAGTGCGAGCAGCGCAGACCACAGGCGCGCAGCCGGCACCTCGGTGGACAGTCCATCCTCGCTGCGCCGGACCAGTGACGGCGCGATCGCCTGCACCAGTCCGTAGCCGATGGTCCACAGCGCGAGGAAGGCGCCGACCATCGTGAATGTCCAGCCGGACGAATAGAGGAACACCGGCACGCCCACCACGAACCAGACATCGCGCGCACCGAACAGCACCACCCGTGCGGCAGCGAGCAGGTTGACCCCGCGACTCTTCGCGAACAGCTCGCGCAGCGACTTCGATGCCTTCGCGCGTCCCATCAGCGGCGGCACGAAGGCCAGCACGCCGGCCAGCACGCAGCCGAGCAACGCGGCCATCGCCCACAGCGCGCCGCGGAAGCCGAGTGCCTCGAGCAGCAGCCCGCCGAGAAAGAAGCCGAAGCCCTTCATCGCATTCTTGCTGCCGGTGAACCAGGCGACCCAGCGGAACAGCCGCCCGGACGCATCGCCCGCGGTGAGCTTGATCGCCGACTTGCTGGCGGTCTTGGTCAGGTCCTTCGCGACGCCGCAGATGCCCTGCGCCAGCACCACCCAGGCCACCGACATTGCTGCCGTCCAGGCCGGCGACAGCAGCGACAGCAGCAGGAAGCCGGTGATCTGCAGTACCAGCCCGATCGACAGCATGCGCGAGATGCCGTAGCGGGTGGCCAGCCAGCCGCCGACAAGGTTGGCCAGCACGCCGGCGGCTTCGTACAGCAGGAACAGGAAGGCAAGCGTGAACGGCGAATAGCCGAGCTTGTAGAAGTGCAGCAGCACCAGCATGCGCAGCGCGCCGTCGGTGAGGGTGAACCCCCAGTACGCGGCGGTGACGATCGCGTAGTTGCGGCTGCCGCTCATCAGATGCCGCGCACCTGCATGTGGCAGGCGAGGTCGACCATGCGGCAGGCATAGCCCATCTCGTTGTCGTACCAGGCGTAGACCTTGAGCAGCGTGCCGTCGGTCACCATCGTCGACGGCGCGTCGACGATCGAGCTGCGCGTGTCGCCGGCATAGTCGGCGCTGACCAGTGGTCGCTCTTCGTAACCGAGGATGCCGGCAAGCGGTCCGCGTGCGGCCTCTGCGAACAGCCGGTTCACCTCGGCCACGGTGGTCTCGCGCTGCATCTCGAACACGCAGTCGGTCAGCGATGCGTTCAGCACCGGTGCCCGCACGGCGTGACCGTTCAGCTTGCCCTTGAGTTCCGGATAGATCAGCGCGATCGCGGTCGCGCTGCCGGTGGTGGTCGGTGCCAGGCTTTGCATAGCGCTGCGTGCGCGGCGCAGGTCCTTGTGTGGCGCGTCCACCACGACGTTGGTGTTGGTCGGGTCGTGGATGGTGGTGATCTGCCCGTGGCGGATGCCGATCGCCTCGTGCACCACCTTGACCACCGGTGCCAGGCAGTTGGTGGTGCAGGAGGCCGCGGTCACGATGCGATTGCGCGTGGGGTCGTACAGGCCCTCGTTGACGCCGACGACGATGTTCAGTACGTCGCCGACCTTCACCGGCGCGGCGACGATCACCCGCTTCGCGCCGCGATCGAGATGGCCCTGCAGCGTTTCCGGGGTCAGGAACTTGCCGGTGCATTCGAGTACCAGGTCGACGCCGAGGTCGCCCCACGGGATGTCGGCCGCCACGGCATGCGAGGTGAAGCCGAGCTGGCGCCCGCCGATGCCGATTGCCGCCTCGCCCTGCGCCTCGATCGATTCGCGCCAGCGGCCCTGTACCGTATCGAAGGTGAGCAGGTGCGCGGTGGCGGCGGCGCCGCCTTTGATCTCGTTCAGGTGGACGACTTCGAGACGGTTGCCGGCGCGCGGATCGTCCGCCTGCCGCTCGGCCGCGCCGAAGGCTGCGCGCAGCGCAAGCCGGCCGATGCGTCCCATGCCGTTGATGCCGACTTTCATGATGATCCGATCACTACGGTAGGGAGGATGCGGAAACAGCACAATGGCCCGCGACGTCCGGACGAGGTCCAGACATCACACGCAGTGATCTTTCCACGACCGTCGAATTATAGGAGCGGGTTGATGACAGTCCCGTGAACGCGGGTCCTCGTTCCGTCACGGGTGCGGGCTGAGGACGGCACGCTCGCGGGGGCAGGTTGCACTTGCCGAATGCCTTTGCTAGCCTTCCTCTCAGCGCAACGAGATTCCGCTGAGCGGAACATGGCGCTGCCGCAGGTCACGCGCGGCCTCACGACCGCACAGCCCAGGAGGAGTCATGAACAAACGCGCACTAGCGGTCCATGCTGACAGCGTTCGTCGCGTCGGCATGGCGCTGGTCCTTGCACTTTGGGTTGCTCCCGCATCGGTTGGGGCGCAAGGCTACCCCGATCGGCCCATCCGGTTGATTGCGCCGTTCGCCCCCGGTGGATCAACGGATACCGTCGCACGCATCCTCGGCCAGCGCCTGGGTGAGCAACTCGGCCAAAGCGTGCTCGTCGACAACCGCACGGGTGCGGGCGGCACCATTGGTGCTGCCATTGCCGCGCGCGCGGCGCCGGACGGATACACGCTTCTGGTCGGCGATTTCGGACCCAATGTGGTCGCTGGCGGGCTGTTCAGCCAGCTTCCGTACGACCCGGTGAAGAGCTTCACCCACGTTTCGCTCGCGGTCACCTTTCCGTTGGTGCTGGTTACCCCGGCCGGCTCGCCAATCGTGAGCCTGAAGGACTTCATCGAGCGCGGTCGGTCAAAGGCCGGTGCATTGCGTTACGGTAGTGCCGGGATCGGTACTTCGCCGCATGTATTTATGGAGCTGTTGCAGTTCATGGGCAAGACGCAGGCGCTGCACGTGCCGTACAAAGGCGGCGCGCCCGCCGTGGTCGGAGTGGTCGGCGGCGAAGTGGACAGCGCGATGGTTGCCGTGTCGTCCGCCGTGGGCCAGCTCGCGGCGGGCAAGTTGCGCGCACTCGCCGTCACCAGCGCGGCGCCGACCCCGCGGTTGCCGGGCGTGCCCGCGGTTTCGAGCCTGCTCAGCGGCTATGAAGGCTTGAACTTCCACGGCCTGCATGCGCCGGCCGGGCTTTCGCCGGCGATCGCCAATCGCCTGGCCGATGAAACACGCAAGGCGGTGCTTCGCCCCGAGTCGCGCGAGCGGCTGGATGACCTGGCGATGGATCCGGTGGGTAGCACGCCCGCCGAGTACGACGCGTTTATCCGCAAGCAGGTCGAGCGCTGGCTGCCGTTCGTGAAGCAGGCAGGCATCCGGGTCGAGTGAATCGGTGACTGTGAAAGACACCCCATTGGTCCTTGATGCAGCCCCGGGTTCGCGGACTGCGCCGCGCGTGCTGGGTCGCTTCGGGGTGGTCAGCGCCCTCGCGCTGGGCGGGGCGGGGGTAGCGAGCCATTGGGGTGCCGTCGCGCGTGAAGAGGGCATCGCCACGCTGCGAGCGGCAGCGGCTGCCGGGATCACTCTGCTCGACATGGCGCCCAAGTACGGCGACCTGCGCGCGGAACAGATGGTCGGCGAAGCCTTCGATGGCGCCCTGCCTGCAGGGGTACGAGTGCTGACCAAGGTGCTTTTCGATGCAGGTGAGCGCGACCATTGCCGTGCACTCGAAGAGAGCCTGGCGGCGAGTCTTGCGCGCATGCGCCTGCCGCGCGTGGACTTTGTCCTGTTGCATAACCAGCTGGTGCCTGATGAAAAGGCCAGCATCTGGCCGGGCCTGCCCTGGTCCACGTACGCCGATAAGGTTCGACCGTTGCTGGTGGATCTGGTGTCGGCCGGCAGGATCGCTGGCTGGGGCATGTCCGGGATCGGCGCGACCTCACAGATACTGCATGCGCTCGCGGACGACCCGGTGCCGCAGCTGATCGAGGCCATCGCCAATCCGCTCGATCTGCTGGGCAACCTGCACACGTTCGATGAGCCGCCACGTCCGCGCGCGATCATCCAGCGGGCACATGGCAGCGGATGTGCCGTGCTGGGTGTGCGCGTGGCTGCGGCCGGCGCGCTCACCGATG
>CAMDXD010000176.1 GCA_945877995.1 Bordetella parapertussis | reverse complement strand
GCCTATGGCATCGCGAAGGCCTGCGCACGCGAAGGCGCTGAAATGGCGTTCACGTACCAGGGCGAAGGCGTGAAAGACCGCGTCGTCGCGCTCGCGGCGGAGTTCTCGTGCGATCGTGTGTTCCCGTGCGATGTCGGAATCGACGCCGACATCGAGCGCCTGTTCGCCGACCTCGGGCAGTGCTGGGACCGGCTCGACGGCCTGGTCCATGCGATCGCGTTCGCGCCGCGCGAGGCGCTGTCCGGCGAACTGCTCGACGGCCTGGATCGCGAGGGCTTCCGCATTGCACACGAGATCAGTTCCTACAGTTTTGCCGCGCTGGCGAAGGCCGCACAACCGATGATGGGCGCTGGCGGTGCTCTGCTGACGCTGTCCTACCTCGGTGCCGAGCGTGTCGTGCCGAACTACAACGTGATGGGGCTGGCGAAGGCCAGCCTGGAGGCGAGCGTGCGCTACCTGGCGGCGAACCTTGGTCCGCACGGTATCCGGGTCAATGGCATCTCTGCCGGTCCGATCAAGACGCTGGCCGCAGCCGGCATCGGCGGCTTCGGCAAGATCCTCAAGTTCGTCGAGGAGAACGCGCCGCTGCGCCGGAACGTGACCACGGAAGACGTAGGCAATGCGACCGCCTTCCTGCTGTCGGATCTTGCGGCCGGCATCACAGGCGAGATCACCTATGTGGACGCTGGCTTCAACGTGATGGGCGCCTGCATCCCGCGCTGAGCAGGCAGCGTCGCCATCGGTGGCCGGCGCTCACGCCGTCGATGGTCTCCACCGTAACGACCACCGCTGCAACAATCCGCCGCTACTGAGGCTGCTCGACGGCCGACGGCGCGAGGCTCACCTTCGCTCCCGCGCGCAGCGCCGCGATGTACGCGCCGACCTGTTCCTGTGCAGCCAGTTGGTACGCCTGGCGGGCAAAGCCGGCCCGTGCATTCGGATCGATCCCGCGCGACTCGACCACGCGAGACACCCGGAGCAGCAGATAGCCGCCGCCTGGCTGCTCGACCCCGGCATAGGCAGGCAGCTTCGATGTATCAGTGCGGAACACCTGCCGCAGCGCGGCCTCCGGCAGGGAGCCCGGTTTCTGCCGGCTCAGCAGTTGCGGCGCGGACCAGCCGCCGCCAGCATCCTTGCCGGCGCGCAGGTCCGTCAGCCGCTTGCGGCCTTCATCGATCGCCCGTTCGGATGCCCGCTGGAAGCGCAGGCGCTTCTCGAGTGCTTCGGATACCTCGGCGAATGGCCTGAGCCCGGCCGGCTTGACCTCGGCGATGCGGGCGGCCATCAGCACGCCGGTTGCGACTTCGATCGCGCCGGTGTTGCGCTTGTCGCGCAGCACATCGTCGGCGAACACCGCATTTACCAGTCGGTCGTTCGAACCCTTGGGCATGTCGCCACCCTGCCGGCTGAACCAGCCACTGGTCTGCACCGGCTGGTTCAGCTGATCTGCCGCCGGCTTCAACGTGTCGGACTGCTCGAACACGGTATTGGTGAACGATTCGGCCAACTCGGCGAAGCGGCGCGAGGCGCGCGACCGGCGCAGTTCTTCCTCGACCTTCACCCGTACCTGGTCGAAGCCGGGACCCGCCTCGCCGCGCACCCCCACGAGGCGGATCACGTGGAAACCCGCTTCGCTCTCGACCGGACCGGCGATCTCGCCCGGTTTCATCGAGAACACCGCCTGGTCGAAGGCCTTGAGCATGGTGCCGCGCGCGAAGAAGCCGAGGTCGCCGCCCTGTGCCGCGGACCCCGGGTCTTCCGACGACTTGCGCGCGATCTCGGCGAAGGTCTGCGGCGTCTTCTTCAGCTGCTCGACGACGGCCGCCGCACGCTCGCGCGCCGCTGCCTTCGCCTTCTCGTCGGCGCCTGCCGGCAGACGGATCAGGATGTGGCTTGCCTGCCGCTCTTCCCCACTGCGGAACTGCGCCCCGTTCTGGTCGAAGTACTCCCGGACCTCCTGCGGTGTGACTGTCAACTGGGCGGCGAGCGCGGCCTGCGACAGCACCAGATACTCCACCCGCACCTGTTCCGGGATCTCGAACTCCTTGCGGTTGGCCTCGTAGAACTTCTGTACCGTGCCCGGCTCCAGCGTGACCTGCTTGACGAAGGCCTCCGGCGAGACCACCAGCTGGCTGGCCTCGCGCTGCTGGTCGATCACCCGGACGAGGCGGTCGACCACGCTCGCCGGCATGATGGTGCCGGCAGTGAACGCCGTCTGCACCTGCGACAGCGCGAGCTCCGTGCGGACCCGTTCCTGGTACATCGTCTCGCTCATGCCGGCCGTGCGCAGCAGCGACTGGTAGCGCGCGAGCGAGAAGGCGCCGTTCTCCTGGAACTCGGTCTGGCCGGCGATCACGCCTTGCAGCTGCGCGTCGGACACGCGCAGGCCGGATGCATCGGCCGCGCGTTGCAGCAGCCGCTCCTGGATCATGCCTTCCAGTACCGCCGTACGGAACTCTGCGCCCTCGAACAGCTCGGGCCGGGCCTGCGCGCCGAGCGCCTCGCGCATGCGGTCCTGCTGCTCTCGCAGGCGGCGGTCGAAATCGCGCTGCAGGATCTGCTCGCCCGCCACTTCGGCGACGTGCGTTTCGCGCCCGCCCACCTGAAAGTAGCTCTCCATGCCGAAGAACGCGAACGGGAGGATCAGCAATGCCAGGATGATCTGGGCGACCCGCTTCTGCTTGTGGACGAAATCGTACATGGAAGCCTGCGCGAAAAAAAAGGCGAACGCTGGTTCGCCTTGCTTGACCTCGGATCCTCTCCGGACTTCCCTCGGGAAATGCCCGGTAGAGGGCAACACAGCGGCTGGCGGAGTGGACGGGACTCGAACCCGCGACCCCCGGCGTGACAGGCCGGTATTCTAACCAACTGAACTACCACTCCAACTGCTCTTGCGTGTGCTTGCCGTTGCTTCCCGACCTTGCTTCACCAACCTCGGCCCAAGCGCTTGTCGAGCCGCCGATTATAACCACGCTTTCGCGTTGCGGCCATCTACTGGCATCAATCTCTGCAGAAGCATCCGCCGTTCACCGCCCCAGGCAACGACCGCCTGCGATTGTCGGTATCGCGGCGGCCGCTGTGTGGTGGGTGCTGACGGGGTCGAACCGCCGACATTCGCCTTGTAAGGGCGACGCTCTACCAACTGAGCTAAGCACCCGAAAAAAAGCCTTCAGTTGATGGCGTCTTTCAGCGCCTTGCCGGCGCGGAACTTCGGGACCTTGGCCGCCTTGATCTTGATCGCGTCGCCGGTGCGCGGATTGCGCCCGGTACGCGCCGCGCGCTTGCCGACGAAGAACGTGCCGAAGCCGACGAGGGAGATCGTGCCACCCTTCTTCAAGGCGACGCGGATCGAGTCGAGCGTCGCATCCAGCGCACGGCCTGCAGAGGCTTTGGACAGGTCCGCCGACTCGGCGATCGCGTCGATCAGTTCTTGTTTGTTCACCAGGTTCCCCTTGCTCTTGTGCGAATCCGGAAGAAAATCGTTTTGGTGCCGGTGTCATCGACACCTGCCGGGCGGACCGGTGCACAACCAGGCAGCGACAGGATCGTCACGGTGTTTCGTGACGGGGTCGCGCCTTCGATGTGCAACCCAGGCTCGCTGCTCAGTGCCTGGCCCGTTCGCCCAACACACGATCTAAACACTGATCAACGATCAAAAACCAGACGATCGTTATAGCGATGGCCCAGACGAGTGTCAAGCCGCCAACCCGGCGGCGGCGGCCTGCCTACCCCGGCGCCAGGGACGCAGGCCCCGGGCGCCAGGGGTGCCGCTGCCCTCAGTGCTTCAGGCCTGGCGTATTCGCCGTTTCGCCGACCGGCGCGGGCAACGCCACCGGAGCTGCCGCGTCCGCAACCGGCTCTGGCAATGGGTCGGGTGCACGCTCCAGGGCAAGTTCCAGGACCTCGTCAATCCACTTCACGGGCCGTATCTCGAGCTTCGACTTGATGGTCTCGGGGATCTCGGCGAGGTCCTTCACGTTCTCGGTGGGGATCAGCACGATCTTGATGCCCCCGCGCAGCGCGGCAAGCAGTTTCTCCTTCAGCCCACCGATCGGCAGCACCTCGCCGCGCAACGTGATCTCACCGGTCATCGCGACGTCGGCACGCACCGGGACCCCCGAGAGGACCGATACCATGGCGGTGCAGATGCCCACGCCGGCGCTGGGACCATCCTTCGGGGTTGCCCCTTCCGGCAGGTGGATGTGGATATCGTTCTTCTGGTAGAAGTCGTCGGTCAGCCCGAGCTTCCGGGCGCGACCGCGCACCACCGACAGCGCCGCCTGGATGGATTCCTGCATCACGTCGCCGAGCTTTCCGGTGGTGGTCATCTTCCCCTTGCCAGGCAGCACCACCGCCTCGATCGTCAGCAGTTCCCCGCCGACTTCCGTCCACGCAAGCCCGGTGACCTGGCCGATCTGGTTGTGCTTCTCGGCGATGCCGTAGGTGTACTTGCGTACGCCCAGGTAGTTGGCCAGGTTGCGCGCGGTGATGGTGACCTTCTTCTGTACGTCTTTCGCCGCGCCGTCTCCCGGCTTCGCCTTGCCGGCCTTCGCCGAGGCGGCGTCCTTCTGCACGATGGCCTTCACCACCTTGCGGCAGATCTTCGAGATCTCGCGCTCGAGCGAGCGCACGCCCGCCTCGCGGGTGTAGTGCCGCATCACGTCACGCAGCGCGCTCTCGGTCACCGCCAGCTCTTCGTCCTTGAGCCCATGGTTCTTCATCTGCTTGGGCACCAGGTAGCGGGTCGCGATGTTGACCTTCTCGTCCTCGGTGTAACCGGCCAGCCGGATCACTTCCATCCGGTCGAGTAGCGGCGCCGGGATGTTCAGCGAGTTGGCGGTGGCGACGAACATAACGTCGGACAGGTCGTAGTCGACCTCGATGTAGTGGTCGGCGAACGTGTTGTTCTGCTCCGGATCGAGCACCTCGAGCAGGGCCGACGACGGATCGCCGCGGAAGTCCATGCCCATCTTGTCGACTTCGTCGAGCAGCAGCAGCGGGTTGCGCACGCCCACCTTGGCCATGTTCTGCAGGATCTTGCCAGGCATCGAACCGATGTACGTACGGCGGTGACCGCGGATCTCGGACTCGTCGCGTACGCCGCCCAGCGACATGCGGATGAACTTGCGGTTCGTCGCGCGCGCGATCGACTGCCCGAGCGAGGTCTTGCCTACCCCGGGCGGGCCCACCAGGCAAAGAATAGGCGCCTTCACCTTGTCGACGCGCTGCTGGACCGCCAGATACTCGAGGATGCGTTCCTTGACCTTCTCGAGCCCGTAGTGGTCGGCATCGAGCACTTCCTCGGCTGCGTTGAGGTCCTTGCTGATCGCGCTCTTCTTCTTCCAGGGCAGGTTGACCAGGGTTTCGATGTAGTTGCGCACGACCGTGGCCTCGGCTGACATCGGCGACATCAGCTTGAGCTTCTTCAGCTCGCCGTCGGCCTTCTTGCGCGCTTCCTTCGACATGCCGGAGCGCTTGATGCGCTTGTCCATTTCATCCAGGTCGGCGCCGTCTTCCATGTCGCCAAGTTCCTTCTGGATCGCCTTGACCTGTTCGTTGAGGTAGTACTCGCGCTGGCTCTTCTCCATCTGCCGCTTGACGCGGCCGCGGATGCGTTTCTCGACCTGCAGGATGTCGAGCTCGGTCTCGACCTGCGTCATCAGGTGTTCGAGTCGCTTCTTCACATCGAACATCTCAAGCACTTCCTGCTTCTGCTCGAGCTTCAGCGGCAGGTGTGCGGCGATGGTGTCAGCCAGGCGGCCAGCCTCGTCGATGCCGGCGATGGAGGTCAGGATCTCGGGCGGGATCTTCTTGTTGAGTTTCACGTACTGGTCGAACTGCGTGACCATCGTGCGCCGCATCGCCTCGACTTCGGTCGCCTCGGGCCCATCGGCCGGGGGCACCGGATCGGCGACGCCCGTGAGGAAGCCTGCCGTCTCCTGGACGTCGGACAGGTTCGCGCGCTGGTTGCCCTCGACCAGCACCTTGACCGTGCCATCGGGCAGCTTGAGCATCTGCAGGATGTTGGCGATGCTGCCGACCGAGTAGAGGTCTTCCGCGCCCGGGTCGTCCTTGGAGGCGACGCGCTGGGCCGCAAGCAGGATGCTCTTGCCCGATTCCATCGCGGCCTCGAGCGCCTTGATCGACTTCGGACGCCCGACGAACAGCGGGATCACCATGTGCGGGAATACCACGACGTCGCGAAGCGGCAGCAGCGGAAGCGCAACCGCGGGCGATGCAGCAGCGGGATCGGGGGTCTGATTGGGCGACATTTGCGTCCTTGGAAAAGGTATCTGGGACGATAGGTGGGGCTGGATCAGCCGTGTTCAAGACCAGCTGGGGAAGCCCCTCCGGCAATCCCCAGCGTGGCGGCAGCGCCACGCCATAACCTGCATGCTACAAGGTCGCGCGCCTGCGTGCGCGTGGGCACGCTCTGCAGATGCCGGTGCACCATCGAAAATGCCGGCTTTCACCGGCATTGCGTGGATCGCACGGGCCTTCTCCAGGCGCCGTCACACCGAACCGGCGGCCTTCGGCTGCTCGGAGTAGATCAGCAGCGGCTTGCCGTCGCTTTCGACCGTCGCCTCGTCGATCACGACCTTGGTCACGCCTTCCATCGACGGCAGTTCGAACATCGTGTCGAGCAGCGTCTGCTCGAGGATGGAGCGCAGGCCGCGTGCGCCGGTCTTGCGCGCCAGCGCCTTGCGCGCGATCGCGAACATCGCGTTCTCGCGCACCTCGAGTTCCGCTCCCTCCATCGCGAACATGCGCTGGTACTGCTTCAGGAGCGCATTCTTCGGCTGGGTCAGTATCTGGATCAGCGCCGCCTCGTCGAGCTCCTCGAGGGTGGCGACGACCGGCAGGCGGCCAACGAATTCGGGGATCAGGCCGTACTTGATCAGGTCTTCCGGCTCGACATCGCGCAGCACCTCGCCGATGTGCTTGCGGTTGTCCTTGCTGTGTACCTTGGCGCCAAAACCGATGCCACCCTTGTCGGACCGGCTGCGAATCACCCGGTCGAGGCCGTCGAACGCGCCGCCGCAGATGAACAGGATGTTGGTGGTGTCGACCTGCACGAACTCCTGATTCGGATGCTTGCGCCCGCCCTGCGGCGGCACGGACGCGATCGTGCCCTCGATCAGCTTCAACAGCGCCTGCTGCACGCCCTCGCCCGATACGTCACGGGTGATCGACGGGTTCTCGGACTTGCGCGAGATCTTGTCGATTTCGTCGATGTAGACGATGCCGCGCTGCGCCTTGTCGACGTCGTAGTCGCACTTCTGCAGGAGCTTCTGGATGATGTTCTCGACGTCCTCGCCGACATAGCCGGCTTCGGTCAGTGTCGTCGCATCGGCCATCACGAACGGCACGTTCAGCAGCCGGGCAAGAGTCTGGGCGAGCAATGTCTTGCCAGAACCGGTCGGGCCGATCAGCAGGATGTTGCTCTTGGCGAGTTCGATATCATCGTTCTTGCCGATCGACTTCAACCGCTTGTAGTGGTTGTAGACGGCGACCGAGAGGATCTTCTTGGCCTTGTCCTGGCCGATCACGTACTGGTCGAGGATCTGCTGGATATCGCGTGGCACCGGCAGGTCGGATTTGGACCCGCGCGCCGCGCCTGCATCACCCTGCGTCTCCTCGCGGATGATGTCGTTGCACAGTTCGATGCACTCGTCGCAGATGAATACGGAGGGGCCCGCGATGAGCTTGCGCACCTCGTGCTGGCTCTTGCCGCAGAAAGAGCAGTAGAGGAGCTTTTCGCCGCCGCTCACTTTTTCCGTCATGGTGTCCTGTGCCCTTGCCGCAGGCCCGCGTGATGGGATGGCCTGCAGGCCGATGTGTCAGTCGTCGATGCGCGTCGCTCGCCGGGATCGCCCGCCAGGGTTCGCACTGCCCGTTCAGCCTG
>CAMDXD010000175.1 GCA_945877995.1 Bordetella parapertussis | reverse complement strand
CCTTCTTGGGGGCGACCTTCTTGGGGGCGACCTTCTTTGCAGCCGATTTCTTCGCGGGGGTCTGCGTGCGCTTCTTTGCGTTGGCCATGCGAGGTCCTGTGGGGAACGCGGAAAAGGGAATGACGGGTCGGGCGGTACCGGGCTACAGGACCATCACCACCATCGGATGGTCGCAGAGATCCTTGTACAGCGCGTCGAGCTGCTCGCGCGACGTGGCGGTGACGGTGGCCGTCAGGCTGGTGTACTTCCCCTCGCGGCTGCTGCGTATCTCGGCTGTCGCCGGGTCGAAGTCCGGGGCATGCCGTTGCACGACCGCGATCACCGCCGACGCGAACCCGGGCGCCGCCGGACCCATCACCTTGACGGGAAAAGGTGACGGATAGACGATGAGCGAGTCGGTCGGCGCTCCGGCATGCGGCATGGCGTCCCGCTCGTCGCCGGGCCCGCCATTCACCGCCACGGGGCATGCCCCGTGGAGTCGGCCTGCCAGGCGCGTCCGATCAGCAACCGGTCACCTCGCGCTTGAACACCTGGTAGTGCGCGTGCATCTGCTTCCAGACCGGGCCGGGCTTGCCAGTGCCCACGGGCTTGTCGTCGAGGGTCGTGATCGCGAGCACTTCCTTCGTGGCCGAGGTGACCCAGATCTCGTCGGCGCCGCGCAACTCGGCCTCGGTGATCGGGCACAGCTGGTGCGGCATGCCGTGCTTCTGCGCGAGTTCGATGGTGACGTCGAACGTGGTGCCGGGCAGCAGCAGGTTGCTCTTCGGCGGCGAGAAAATGGTGCCGTCCTTCACGATCAGCACGTTGCTGGACGACGCCTCGGTGAGCATGCCGTCGCGGATAAGGATGGTCTCGACCGCGCCGACCTCGGCCGATTTCTGCCGAGCCAGGACGTTACCCAGCAGCGCCGTGGACTTGATGTCGTTGTTGTACCAGCGGTCGTCGCGGGCGGTGATCGCAGCGGCGCCGTCGGTGTGCCACTCGGCCGGCGCCTTGCGCATCGGGTTGCTCATCATGAACACCGTCTGCTTCGCGTCTTTCGGAAACGCATGGTCGCGCGGCGCTACACCGCGCGTGACCTGGATGTACAGGCCCTGGTCGGGATCGGGTGAGCGCTCGATCATCTCGTTGCACAGCGCCTCCCAGCGCTCGATCGAGTGCGGGTTCTGCAGCCCGATCTTGTCCATGCTGCGCTGCATGCGCTGCAGGTGCTCCATCATCCGGAATGGCTTCTTCGAATAGACCGGGATTACCTCGTAGACCCCGTCGCCGAAGATGAAGCCGCGATCGAGCGGCGAGATCTTCGCCTCTTCGATCGGAAGGAACTCGCCATTCAGGTGAACGATCATCGCTTTGCCCTCGATATCGGAACGTTAATCGCCGAAGCGACCTTCACTGCTTGAGCAGGAGCCGCAGGCTGTCCCACGTGCGCCGGAAGATGTTCGCCGCCTGCACCTCCTGCAGGGCGACTACCGGATATTCTGCCAGCGGACGGCCGTCCAGCGCGAGCTTGAGCGTGCCGACCCGCTGCCCGGCCGCGATCGGAGCGACCAGCGGCTGCACGCTCTCGAGGTTGGCCTTCACGCGCGAGCCGCTGCCGGCCGGCAGGGTGGCGAGCAGGTCGGCCTCGAAGCCCGCGTCGACGGTGCGCGAGGATCCCTTCCAGACCGCGAGCGACGCGATCGGCTGGCGCGCCGCATACAGGCGGAAGTTGTCGAAGAACTGGAAGCCGTAGTTGATCAGCTTCTGGCTCTCGCTGATACGCGCGCTCTCGGACGGCGCGCCGAGCACCACCGCCACCAGCCGCCGCTCGCCACGCTTCGCGGAGGTGACCAGGCAGAATCCGGCGGCTTCGGTGAAGCCGGTCTTCATTCCGTCGACGGAGGGATCGAGCCAGAGCAGGCGGTTGCGGTTTGCCTGCTTGATCTTGTTGTAGGTGAAGTCGCGCTGCGAATACAGCGCATAGAACTCGGGGAAGTCGCGGATGATCGCCACCGCGAGCCGCGCGAGGTCGGAGGCGGTGCTGTAGTGCTTCGGATCGGGCAGCCCGGTCGAATTGCGCATCGACGTGTTCTTCATGCCGAGCCGCTGTGCCTCGCGCGTCATCGCATCGGCGAATGCATCCTCGCCGCCGGCGACCGCCTCGGCGAGCGCGATGCTGGCGTCGTTGCCCGACTGGATGATCATGCCGCGCATCAGGTCGTCGACGGTGACCGGGATGCGCTGCTCGATGAACATGCGCGAGCCCTCGGCCTTGCGTGCACGGTCGGACACCGGCACCGCCAGCGACGGCACCAGCCGCTTCTGCCGGATCGAATTGAACGTGAGGTAGGCGGTCATCAGCTTGGTCAGCGATGCCGGCTCGAACCGTTCGTCGGCCGCCTGCGAGGCCAGTACCTGCCCGGTCGCGAAATCGATCAGCACATAGGCTTTCGCGTTGATCGACGGCGCAACCGGCACCGGGAGCGCGCCGGGCTGCGCGGATGCCAGCGACGCCACGGCACTGCACAACAGGAACGCAAGCACGCAAAGCGCGCGCTCGGCCGGGCGATTCAGCAACATCTCGATCACCATCTGGGGGGTTTCCGGAAAACGATCGAGTATAGCCGACCGACGGCGTCGCCTCTGGCGATCGGCGCGCAGGCGAAGAGCCGGCGCGTGGAACGCACGCCTGACCACGCCACGATGCCATGGCCAGGCGCAGTGCACCTTCCATGCCCGGTGACCGCCCGGCGCCACCGCGCAATGCCTGGCGGACCCAGCATGCGGATACCGCCCGCCCGCCCCGGCCGCTAGAATCGGTACCTCGCCTTTCACCCCGCGCAACGCGCGCCCCGCCCCGATGACCGATGCCGTCCCATTGACCGCCACGCAGAAAGCCCAGGTCCTGTCCGAGGCACTGCCCTACATCCGCCGCTTCCACGGGCGCACCGTGGTCATCAAATACGGCGGCAACGCGATGACCGACGAGAAGCTGAAGCAGTCGTTCGCGCACGACGTGGTGCTGCTGCGGCTGGTCGGCTTGAATCCGGTCGTCGTGCATGGCGGAGGGCCGCAGATCGAGCAGCTGCTCGCCCGCGTCGGCAAGAAGGGCGAGTTCGTGCAGGGCATGCGCGTGACCGACGCCGAGACGATGGACATCGTCGAGATGGTGCTCGCCGGCCAGGTGAACAAGGAGATCGTCGAGCTGATCAACAGCGCCGGCGGCAAGGCGGTCGGGCTGACCGGTCAGGATGGCGGCCTGATCCGTGCCCGCAAGATGATGGTCGCGCGGATGGAGAACCCGGACGAGAAGATCGACATCGGCCAGGTCGGCGAGATCGAATCGGTCGACCCCAGCATCATCCAGACCCTGACCTCGAGCGGCTTCATCCCGGTGATCGCGCCGATCGGCTCCGGCTCGGCGGGCGAGACCTACAACATCAACGCCGACCTGGTGGCCGGCAAGGTCGCCGAGATCCTGAAGGCCGAGAAGCTGATGCTGCTCACCAACACGCCCGGCGTGCTCGACAAGGCGGGCAACCTGCTCACCGGCCTGACCGCGCGCCGCATCGACGAACTGTTCGCCGACGGCACCATCTCCGGCGGCATGCTGCCGAAGATCTCCTCGGCGCTGGATGCCGCCCGCGGCGGCGTGGCCTCGGTGCACATCATCGACGGCCGGGTCGACCACTGCGTGCTGCTCGAGATCATGACCGACCAGGGCGTCGGCACGATGATCCGCAGCCGATGAGAGTACGCCGCTGATGGCCCGGGCCCGCACCTGGGTCTTCGACCTCGACAACACGCTGCACTACTGCACGCCGCACATCTTCCCGCACATGAATCGGTCGATGACCGAGTACGTGATGCGGCACCTCGGGCTGCCGGAAGCCGAGGCGAGCGCGCTGCGGCGCCGCTACTGGCTGCAGTACGGCGCGACGCTGCTCGGGCTGATGAAACACCACGACACCGACCCGGACCACTTCCTGCACGAGACGCACCAGTTTCCCGAACTCGACCGGATGGTGATCCGCGAGAGGGGACTGCGCACGCTGCTGCACCGGCTGCCCGGACGCAAGGTGGTGTTCTCGAATTCGCCGGAACACTACTGCCGGGCGGTGCTCGAGGTGCTGGGCATCACCGATCTGTTCGACGCCGTGTTCACGATCGAGCATACCGGCTACCGGCCGAAGCCGGACGTGCGTGGCTTCCGCGAACTGTTCCGACGCCACCGGATCGACCCGCGGCGCAGCATCATGGTCGAGGATTCACTGGTCAATCTGGCCACGGCGCGCGCCCTCGGCATGCGCACGGTGTACATCGCGCGCCGCAAACCGGGGCTGCTGCGCGTGCAGCGATCCGGCTATGTCGACCTGATGGTGACCGGCCTGCAGGAAATGACGCGCTGCCTTCCGCAGCTGCGATGAGCGCCGGAAGGCGCGGGGAATGCACGGCGCGACCCTGCATTTTTCCTTCACCCTCACGTCTTAATCCGCCTAGAATGCGTTTTTGCAACGAAGCGTGTGCTCACAATCGATGGTGTCGGAGTTCCCCGGCAACCGGATCGTTGCCGGCCCCGGACGCCAGACCGGACAGTATCCCGTGGAGGGTTCATCATGCCGCCCCGTACAGGTGAACGCAGACTGCAGATCCTGCAGACGCTCGCCGAGATGCTCGAAGTCCCGAGCCCGGAAAAGATCACCACCGCCTCACTCGCCGCCCGGCTCGACGTGTCGGAGGCGGCGCTCTACCGCCATTTCGCGAGCAAGGCGCAGATGTTCGAGGGACTGATCGAGTTCATCGAGCAGACCGTGTTCAGCCTGGTCAACAAGATCGCCAGCGATGAGCCGATCGGCCTGAAGCAGGTCGACGCCATGGTTGCGGTGCTGCTCGCGTTCTCGAAGAAGAATCCGGGCATGAGCCGGGTGCTGATCGGCGAGGCGCTGGTGCACGAGAACGTGCGACTGCAGGCGCGGATCAACCAGATGCACGACCGGATCGAAGCCACGCTGAAGCAGGCACTGCGGCTGTCGCAGACCAAGGGCGAGTTGCCGGGCGATGCCGACGTGGCGGCCCAGGCCAATGCGATCATGGCTTTCGTGGTCGGCCGCTGGCACCAGTTCGCCAAGAGCGGCTTCACGCGCGACCCGTCGCAGTTCTGGGCCGAGCAACGCAAGATACTGCTGTCGACCTGAAACGCGCCCTCAGGCCTGGCCGCGCCCCGCGCAGACGGGACAGGCCGGATCCCGCTTCACCCGTACTGCGCGCCAGTCGGCCTCGCGTGCACTGAACAGCAGCAGCCGTCCCGACAGGGGCCTGCCGACCCCGGCAACGAGCTTGAGCACTTCGCCCGCCTGCATCGCACCGATGACCCCGACCAGCGGCGCGAACACGCCCATCACCGCGCAGCGCTCCTCTTCCTCTCCGGGCACCGCTTCCTGCGGGAACAGACAGTGGTAGCACGGGCTGTCGTCACGGCGCAGGTCGAACACCGATATCTGCCCGTCGAAACGGATAGCAGCCCCTGACACCAGCGGCTTGCGCAATCGCACGCAGGCCGCATTGAGGGCGTAGCGGGTCGCGAAGTTGTCGCTGGCGTCGACCACCACGTCGGCCGCGGCGACCCGTTCGAGCAACGCCTCGCCTTCCAGCCGCTGCGCCACCGCGACCACGCGCGTGGCAGGGTTGATCGCCTGCATCGAACGGCCGATGGAGTCGACCTTGAGCATGCCGATGCTCTGCGTGGTGTGCGCAACCTGCCGCTGCAGGTTGGTCAGGTCGACCCGGTCCGCATCGCAGACCACCAGTTCGCCGATACCGGCGCTCGCGAGATAGAGGGCAACCGGGGAACCCAGGCCTCCGGCCCCGACCAGGAGCACCCGGCCGTCAAGCAGGCGTTGCTGGCCATCGATCCCGATCTCGTCGAGCAGGATATGGCGGCTGTAGCGTGTGAGCTGGTCGTCATCCATCGCAGAGAGCCCGGAAGGCAGCCGGCCCTGCCGGCTGCAAGGCCCGGGCCGATGCCCACGCCTGCAGCGGCCGGATCTTCAGCGGGCGGCGGTGGCGGCTGGCGCAGTGGCGGCCACTGGCAGTTCGCGCTGCACGGGCTGACCCTTCAGGTGGTTCAGCGCCTGAATCAGCTGGAAATCTTCGCGCGAGAACACCTGACCGGGCTCGAGCCGGATCGGCTCGACGCGCGGGCGGGCGGGCTCGTCTTTCTTCGCATCCGGGCGCGGACGCGGCGTTGCCTTGGGCTCGCCACCCTTGCCGTCGGACAAGTGCCGGTTCAGGTCGGCCTCGCGCACACGCTGGCCGTCGCTCGGATTGCTGGGGTCTTCGACCACGATGTCGGGCGTGATCCCCTTGGCCTGGATCGAGCGACCGTTCGGCGTGAAGTAGCGCGCCGTGGTGAGCTTGATCGCGGTGCTGTTGGTCAGCGGCAGGATGGTCTGCACCGAACCCTTGCCGAAGCTCTGGGTGCCGATGATGGTCGCACGCTTGTGATCCTGCAGCGCGCCGGCAACGATCTCGGAAGCCGAGGCCGACCCGGCGTTGATCAGCACCACCAGCGGGACCGACTTCACATCCTTCGGCAGCCCGCGCAGGTAGTCGCCCTGCGAGGTCCCGCGCAGGTAGAACTCGGGGCTGGCGTTGAGCTTCATCCGCGAATCGGGCGCGCGGCCGTCGGTATAGGTGACCAGCGCATTGGTCGGCAGGAACGCAGCCGATACAGCCACCGCGCCGTTGAGCAGGCCACCCGGGTCGTTGCGCAGGTCGAGGATCAGGCCGCGCATGTTGCCATTGTTCTCTTTCCAGACGCGCTGGATCGCCTGCGCGAGGCTTTCGCCGGTGTGCTCCTGGAACTGCGTCACGCGGATATAGCCGTAGCCGGGCTCCATGACTGCGGAGCGCACGCTCTGGATCTTGATCACCGCACGCGTGAGCGTGACGACGATCGGCTTATCTTCGCCGCGCCGCGCAATGGTCAACGTGATGTCGGTGTTCGGCTTGCCCCGCATCCGGCGCACGGCATCGTTCAGCGTCATGCCCTTCACCGGCGTCTCGTCGAGCCGGACGATCAGGTCGCCGGGACGAAGGCCCGCACGCGAGGCAGGGGTGTCGTCGATCGGCGAGACGACGCGCACCAGCCCGTCTTCCATGCCGACCTCGATACCGAGGCCGCCGAACTCGCCCTGGGTGCCTACCTGGAGCTCCTTGAAGGCCTCCTGGTCGAGGTATGCGGAGTGCGGATCGAGGCCCGACAGCATGCCGTTGATCGCCTCGGTGAACAACTTGCGGTCTTCCACCGTCTCGACGTAATCGCTCTTGATGCGGGCGAAGACCTCTGTGAACACGCGCAGGTCTTCGATCGGCAGCGGGCTGGGCGCCTCGCGCTGTGCGACCGCGGAGAAATTCAGGCTGACGAGGACGCCGAGCACGACGCCGACACAGATCAGCCCGATCTGGCTTGCCTTGCTGCGCATGATTGAACCCAACGACCGGGACATGGAGAAACGGTGACCTCTGAAAGGATTGACGCCGGACCGGGAAGGTTGCCGACGGAATGCATTGCAACAGAAAGCATGGTAGCAGCTTGGCAGGCCCCGTCGTGAGGTGGACGCTACGTCAACACTGCCACATACGTAACAGCCTTAACCGGACGCAGTCGGGACGCGGCGGAGCCGCCGCAGCCGGATCAGCGCCCGGCCGCCCAGCCGAGCGGATCGACCGGCTTTCCCTGCTGGCGCAGCTCGAAATAGAGACCTGCCGGGCCGGAGCCGCCGCTGGAGCCGACCGTGGCGACCGGATCGCCGCCGCGCACGCCGTCGCCGACGCGCCGGAGCAGGGATTCATTGTTGCCGTAGAGGGTCATGTAGCCGTCGCCATGGTCGACGATCAGCAGATTGCCGAAGCCGCGCAGCCAGTCG
>CAMDXD010000174.1 GCA_945877995.1 Bordetella parapertussis | reverse complement strand
CCCACACCGGCTTGCGCGCATGCAGGATCGCATTGTCGTCACCGCCCTCGCGGTAGCCGAAGCCGTCGAGGATAAGCAGCAGAACCGGGGTGATGCCGGTCGGCCGGGCCGGGCCCGAAGATGTCGAGGCGGAGTCCGAAGGCGTCCCTGCAACAGAACCGGCAGGGGAACCGGATGGCATCTCGGCTGGCGACAGGGCAGTCATGGGTGCATGAGTGAGCATGGACAACGATCCTACTTCATAATACGCGCCCGCCGATGTCGGGCCGGTGGCATTCGTCATCGACCAACCGCTGGAGTACAGCCGAGTGAGTGTCTGGGATTTCCTGCAACAGAACATCCTGCTGGTGACGGTGGCAGTGGTCAGCGGTTCGCTGCTCGTCTGGCCGCTCCTCATGGGCCTCATCAACGGTACGAGCGAGATCGGGGTGACCGATGCCGTCAACCTGATCAACCGCAAGGATGCGCTGCTGATCGATGTGCGCGATCCGGCCGAGTTCGCTGCCGGACATATTCCGCACGCGCGCAACGTGCCCGCGGCCGAGGTCGCCGGTCGCCTGAAGGAATTCGACAAGTACAAGGCGAAGCCGATCATCGTCCATTGCCGTAACGGCCAGCGGTCCGGCGCCGCGACCAATGCCTTCCGCAAGGCCGGCTTCGCCGATGCGGTCAAGCTGCGCGACGGCCTGACCGCATGGGAGCAGGCCAACCTTCCGATCCAGAAGGGCGCGAAGGGCTGAGCACGCCGCACCGATCCCGCACCGATCCCGAAGCGAACCCGAACAGGAAACGCAGCGATGCCGAAGATCACGATGTACTCGACCGGAGTCTGCCCTTACTGCCAGATGGCCGAGCGCCTGCTGCGCGCGAAGGGCGTCACCGAGATAGAGAAGATCCGCATCGATACCGACCCGGCAATCCGCGATCAGATGGTCGAGCGCACCGGCCGGCGGACCGTGCCGCAGATCTACATCGGCGAGCGCCATGTCGGCGGCTTCGATGACCTGTCCGCGCTGGACCGCGCCGGCGGTCTCGATCCGCTGCTGGCCGGCGCCTGATCGCGGCGGCAGGCCTGCTGACGGGTTGCCGGCGCACGCAGCCACACCACTTCCCCTCCGCCGCCCCGGCGGCAATCGAACGGATCGACCATGGCCGAAACCACTCCCGCAGCAGGCGCGACGCAACCGCAGTTCGCGATCGAGAAGCTCTACATCAAGGATCTCTCGCTCGAAGTCCCGAACGCCCCGAACATCTTCATGGAGCAGGGCCAGCCCGCAGTCGACCTCAACCTGCACACCGACGGCAAGCACATCCGCGACGATGCCTACCACGTCACGCTGAGCGTCACCGTGACGGCGAAGATGGGTGACAAGACGCTGTTCCTGATCGAGGTCGTCCAGGGCGGCATCTTCCGCATTTCGGGCGTGCTGCCGGACATGTTGCCCCAGGTGCTGGGCATCACCTGCCCGAACCTGCTGTATCCGTACGCGCGCGAAGTGGTGTCGGACGTGTCGGTACGCGCGGGTTTCATGCCGATCGTCCTGCAGCCGATCAACTTCGAGATGTTGTACCAGCAGCAGGCACAGGCTGCCGCAGCCCCGGCCGGCGACGGCCAGACGCACTGATCCGGATCCCGGCGGCCTTGGCAGGCATGCGTCTGGAACGGCCGGTCCGGAACAGCCACCGGGCTGGACCGGTAGCCTGCGCGATACTGGCGCTGGCGGCCCTGCTGGCCGCGCCAGCCGTGTCGGCACAGGCGTTCCGGTCAATCAGCGACCCGGCGGCCATCCTCTATGACGGTCCTTCCGCGAAAGCGAAGCGACTGTGGGTGCTGGGGCGCGGGTATCCCGTGCAGGTCGTCGTGGTGACCGAAGGCTGGACCAAGGTGCGCGACGCCACCGGCGCACTGGCCTGGGTCGAGAACCGTGCGCTGTCCTCGGCACGTACGGTGCTGGTGCGCGCGGCCACCGGAACGATGCGCGACAGCCCCGCCGAAGCCGGCGCCGTCGTGCTGCGCGTCGGACGGGATGTGGTGCTCGACATGGTGGAGCCGCCGGCCGGTGAATGGGTCCGCGTCCGCCACCGCGACGGTGCGATCGGCTTCATCCACGTGAACCAGGTCTTCGGCTCGTGAAGATCGCAGTACTCGGTGCCGGCGCATGGGGCACCGCGCTGGCCTCCACGTTCGCCGACCGGCATGCGGTCTCGCTCTGGACCCGTGACCCGGCGCATGCAGCGGATCTCGCGGGCAGCCGTGAGAACCTGCGCTACCTGCCCGGGCACCGGCTGCCGGCATCGATCATCGTCGACCCCGACCTCGGCCGCTGCCTCGACGAGGCCACGCTGATCCTCGCCGCTGTGCCGACCGGGGCACTGGCCTCGACGCTGCAGCGGCTGGAAGCGATCGCCGGCGCGAGCAAACGCCCGCTGCTATGGGCCTGCAAGGGATTCGACGCGTCCACCGGCGAACTGCCGCACCGGATCATCGCCCGCGTGCGCACCGGCGGCGCCGCCAGCGGCGTGCTGTCGGGCCCGAGCTTCGCCGCCGAGATCGCGCGCGGCCTGCCCGCGGCGCTGACCCTGGCCTCGGCCGATGCTGCGTTCGCCAGGTCGACCGCGCACGCGCTGCACAGCAACCGGCTGCGCATCTACTCGTCGCCGGACGTGATCGGCGTCGAGGTCGGCGGTGCGGCGAAGAACGTGATGGCGATCGCCGCCGGCATCTGCGACGGCCTGGCGCTCGGGCTCAATGCCCGCGCAGCACTGATCACCCGCGGCCTTGCCGAACTCACCCGGCTGGGGCTGCGCCTGGGCGGGCGCCCCGACACGCTGATGGGCCTGAGCGGTGCCGGCGACCTGATCCTCACCTGCACCGGCGACCTGTCGCGCAACCGGCAGGTCGGGCTGCGGCTCGCACAGGACGTGCCGCTCGCGGAGATCCTCGCCACGCTCGGCCATGTGGCCGAAGGTGTGTCCAGTGCGCATGCGCTGGCCGCACTCGCGCGTGCGAATGCGGTCGAGATGCCGATCACCGAGGCGGTGTGCCAGGTGCTCGACGGCGGCCTCGATGCGCGCGCGGCGGTCGAGGAACTGATGCGGCGCGATCCGCGGTCCGAAGCCGAGTAACCACTGGGCGGCTCAGGCGCCGCCGGCGAAGCCGTTCTGCCGCCAGGCCTCGAACACGACGGCCGACACCGAATTGCCGAGGTTCAGGCTGCGCGAGGCCGGCTGCATCGGCAACCGCAACCGGCATGCAGGTTCGAAGCCTTCCAGCACGGCCGCCGGCAGGCCGCTGCTCTCGGCGCCGAACACGAAGGCATCGCCCGGCCGGAACGCGACTTCGCTGTAGCGCATGCTGCCGCGGGTGGTGATCGCGAAGCGGCGCACGTCGCCGAGCGCGGCCACGCAGGCGGCCCAGTCGACGTGGCGCCGGACCGTCGCGTGTTCATGGTAGTCGAGGCCGGCACGCTTGAGGCCCTTGTCGGTCATCACGAAACCCAAGGGCTCCACCAGGTGCAAGCGGCAGCCGGTGTTGGCCGCGAGCCGGATCACGTTGCCGGTATTCGGGGCGATCTCGGGGTTTACCAGCACGATCTCGAACATGCCCCGATGTTACCGGCAGGCGCGTCCGTATCGATGCGCGCAGCGCAAACCGCTGACCGTTGACTGTTCACCGTTCACCGTTCACCACGCAGCGTCGATCACCTCGCCCAGCAGGCCGGCTTCGCGCCTGAACTCACGCTTCGGGTCGGCGTTGAAGTTCTTCAGCGAGTCCTGCACGATCAGCGGCAGGCTCTCGCGTGGCACCTGCACCGGCAGTTGCGACAGCCGCACCGGCAGGCCGAGCGCGCGAGCGCGCGCGTCGAACGCGTCGGCGGCGAGGTGATGCGCCTGTGCGAGTTCGTCCGCTCCGGCGCGCGGGTCGAGTGCGCCCAGCGCAACGGCCATGTTGCGCGTCGCACGCGGGTCGCGCGGGCCGAGCGCGCGCATCACGGTCGAGGTGACCGCGGCATTGGCCTGTCCCTGCGACACCTGCGGAAAGCGGATGAACAGCGCGGTGGCGAACGCATAGGCCACGCGCTGCACCCAGTGCTTGTCGAACATCGTACCGCCATCGTCGGCGTCACGGTTCTGCAGCCAGGCCGCCGCGCACAGTTCCAGCCGGGGCACCGGGTCATCGGGCGCTGCGAGCAGGCGCGGCAGTGCGCGATCGGCGAGCGCGAAGGCCTGCCGGCGATTGCCCTCGACCAGCGGGTTCTGGCGCTCGGTGCCCAGGTTGACCAGCGCCCGGCAAAATATGGAGAAGCCGCTCTCCAGCGCCAGCGACAGCGGCGCGGTCTGCAGCGCGCGATGGTCCCAGAACACTGCCTGCGGCCGGGTCTTCGGGTCGAAGAACTCCATCCGGTGGTCGAGCAGCTCGTTGCGGATCGCCGACCCGCCGCGGTGCGTCGCGGAGGTGCCGACCGTGCAGATGGCGATGATCGGCAGCTTCGGCGCCATCAGCTTCGGGCTGATCGCCGGCCCCTGCTCCGGGTACTGCGTGATCATCTTCATCACGTCGCCCGCTTCGGCGAGCAGGATCGCGACCACGCGCGTCGCCTGCATCACGCTGCCGCCGCCGATCGCGAGCAGCACGTCGGCCCCGGCCGCGCGCGCGGCATCGCGCGCCTCCACGACATCGGGGTACGGCGAATCCTTGCGCATGCGGTCGAACTGGCCGGCATAGGCTGCGCCGAGCCGGTCGCGCACCAGCGCGACGAGGCCGGTGCGGGTGGCGACCGAGCGTCCGCAGACGATGAAGGCCCGCTTCGCCTTCAGGCGGGCGACCTCGGTGGCGAGCGAATCGAGCGCCAGTTCGCCGCTGTAGAGGCGCACCGCCGGCGTCACTGCCCGGAACTCGGTGACCGGCACGGCACCGCCTTCGGAACTGCTGCCCATGGCCGGGCCCTCCTGCATGCTGTCTTGCAACTCGGGCCCGCAGTATAGGGCCGGCAGACCGCTCAGGTAGACTCGCGGTTTTACGCCGTTTGCCCATCCGGAGTCTCCATGGCCAGCACGCTCGCCGAACAACCCGCGCTCACCGACTGCACCCTTGCGATCGACGGCCGGGTCGCCACCCTCACCTTCAATCGCGATGACATCCGCAACGCCTTGTCCGGTTCGCTGATCGGCACCGAACTGGTCGACGTGGTGAACTGGGCCAGCGCCTGCCCGGACATCTCGGTGCTGGTGCTCACTGGCGCCGGCTCTGCGTTCTCCGCCGGCGGCAACGTGAAGAGCATGAAGCAGCGCACCGACGTGCCAGTGCACGAGGTGCAGCAGAATTACAGGTCGGGCATCCAGCGCATCCCGATGGCGCTGCACGAGTGCGAACTGCCGGTGATCGCAGCGGTGAACGGCCCGGCAGTCGGCGCCGGCTTCGACCTCACGCAGATGTGCGACATCCGCATCGCCTCGACCGAAGCACAGTTCGGCGAGACCTTCGTCAACCTGGGCATCATCCCGGGCGATGGCGGCTCCTGGTTCCTCACCCGCGCGGTGGGCTACCAGCGTGCGGCCGAACTCACCTTCTCGGGCCGGCTGGTCAAGGCCGACGAGGCACTCGCCCTGGGGCTGGTGCTGGAAGTGGTGAAGCCGGAGGAACTGCTGGCGCGCGCGCAGGACATGGCGCGCCGCATGTCCTACAAGCCGCCGCAGGCCCTGCGCTATTCCAAGCGCCTGCTCAAGCTGTCGCAACGCATGCCGCTGCCCGAGTACCTCGACATCTGCTCGAGCTACCAGGCGCTGTGCCACAAGACCGAAGACCACGCCGAGGCGCTGCAGGCGTTCTTCGAGAAGCGCCGCGGCGAGTTCAAGGGGCGCTGACCGATGCGTGCATTGCTGACCCTGTGCCTGGCGGCGGGCCTGTCGCTGGCACTGCAGGTTCTTCCGGCTTCAGCCCAGGAAGCACTGTTGCCGCCGGTGGATGCCGGCGCGAAAGACCCTTCCTGGGCGCCGTTCCAAAAGCGCCTGGCGACCGCCGTCGAGCAACGCGACGTGAAGTTCCTGCTGTCGATCCTCGACCCGAAGGTACGCAACAGTTTCGAGAAGCCCGACGGCGTGAAGGCCTTCGTCGAGCAGTGGGATCTCGACACCGCCGCCAAGGCGAAGGAGTCGCCGCTGTGGACCGAGCTGCGCTCGATGCTGCGCTTCGGCGCCGCGCCGCTCGAATCCGCGACCGGGGAACGCCTGCTCTGCCTGCCCTACGTGGCGGTGACCTTCCCGCCGACGATCGACCCGTACCTGTTCGCCGCGGTGGTCATCGCCGATGCGCCGGTGTTCACGAAGCCGTCGACGCAGGCGCCGATCATCGCCACGCTGTCCTACCAGATCGTCGGCGTCGAAGACTGGGACCTCGAAGACGACGTGAAGTCGCCGCAGCGCTGGGTGAAGGTGGTGCTGAAGAACGGCGGCGGTTACATGGCCTCCGAGCACGTGCGCAGCGCGATCGAGGCGCGGGCCTGCTTCACCCGCAGCCGCGGCAAGGTTCCCAACGCCGGCCCCTGGCGGATGATCTCGCTCACCGTCGGCGGCGGCTGAGCGTGGCCAACCGGCCAGCGGGCTTCGTCGTGAACCGCGCCGGGCCCGAGGATGCCCCGGCGATCGCAGACCTCTGGTTCCGGCACCTGGCCGAGACCAGCAGCGGCATCGACCCGACGTTCACGCCGGCGCTCACGGTGCAGAAGACGACTGCGCGCCTGAAGCGGGCACTGGCCGCCGGCACGCTGCTCGGCTGGATCGCCCGGGCCGAGGAACAGTCGCGCCTGCAACTCGCCGGCTACCTCACCGCGCGCGTGCAGCTCGATGACCCGCTGTTCGGCGACACCTTCGAATACGAGCCGGTGCTGTACATCGTCGATGTCGATGTCGAGGAGGCCTACCGCAGGCACGGCCTGAGCAGCCTGCTGATGGAGCATGCGTCCGAACACGCGCGGCGGCAGCGGATTTCGACGCTGGAGCTGGCGGTGGTGGTGCGCGACGACCGGGCGGTGGCCGCGTGGAAGAAGCAGGGCTTCGAGCCCCGGGTGTCGGTGATGCGCAGGACGGTGGCAAAGCGCTGATCGGCGGCACCGGGTCGGCACGCGTCATGTGCATGCCAGCGCTCGCAAGGGGGCGGATCGTGCCCGCAGGGCGCATGCTTGTACCCGTACGCAACCCCGAGGAGCCGCACGATACCGGCACGCCGGAACCCTGATCAATAGGTCATGCAGGCCGCGTTCAACAGACCCGCTGCGAGCGACATCGAACCAAGGAACAGACCGTGCGCGACCTTGCCCTCGGGGATGCCGGTGACGATGCCCGGCATTGCCATGCGCACGCACAGGTAGACCAGCAGCTGGACCACGAACGCGACCGCGCCCCAGGACAGCATGTCGACCAGGTTCACGCTCTGGGCGACCGAGCGCGCGAGCGGCACCACGAAGCCGAACAGTGCACCGGCCAGGCTGCATGCGGCCGCTACATTGCCCTCCCGGATCAGCACCAGTTCCGGATACGGCGTGACCCTGATGTAGATCGCGATGAACAGCGCGACCATCGCCAGCGTCGCGGCGAAGTAGGTAAGGAAGGCCGGTACGCCCAGCATCGATTCGAACAGCACGCCCATCGGGTTTCCTCGTTGACGGATTGATTCGGCCGCCGGCCGGTTCACTCGAACCAGTGCGGGATGAAGCGGCTGCTGTTGCGGGTGATCGGTGAGCTGTCCTCGCGGATGCCCATGCCGGCCGCCCGGTCGCCGACGATCCACGAGCCGATCACCGGATAGCGGCCGTCGAAGCGTGGCAGCGGCGCGTAGGCCTGGTAGATGCAACCCTCGGCGCCATACGGCCCACCCTCGTGATGTTCGCCCTGCGCCGACCGGATACTGACGTTCGCACCCT
>CAMDXD010000173.1 GCA_945877995.1 Bordetella parapertussis | reverse complement strand
AATGCCGGAGGGTTGGGCGGCAACCTCGCGATCTACCGGCGCATGCCCTACGACCCGTTCAAGGACCTCACGCCGATCGCGCAGATGGTCACCCAGGGCAACATCCTGATCGTGCATCCGTCCGTGCCGGCGAAGACCGTGAATGAATTCGTCGCCATCGCCCGACGCCGGGCCGGCGCGCTCAATGCGGGGACGGCCGGCAACGGATCGTCCCAGCACTTCACGCTGGCAATGTTCAACGCGCTGGCCAAAGCGCAGATGGAGCATGTGGCCTACAAGGGAGGCGCTCCGGCGATGGCCGATCTCATGGGCGGGCAGATCGACGCGATGTTCCAGACCATCCCCGAGGCGATGCCGTTCATGAAAGACCGTCGCATCCGCCCGATCGCGGTGACCATGGCCACCCGCTCGCCCGCGCTGCCCGACATCCCGACTCTCGCCGAGGCCGGCCTGCCAGGCTACGAGTTCGAGGGTTTCATGGGCCTGGTCGGCCCCGCGAGCCTGCCACGCGAGATCGTGCAGCGGCTCAACACCGAGGTGAACGCTGCCCTGCAGGACCCGGCCACGCGCAACCGGCTGCGCGAATACGGCTTCGGGCTGGCGGGCGGAACGCCGGAGCACCTGACGAGCCGCATGCACTGGTACACCGACCTCAGCCTCAAGACGGCCAAGTGGGCAAACATGCAACTGGTCGACTGACCTCGCGCGGCTGAGGCGCGTGCGGCAGCGAGGGACGGCGTCAGCGTGCCGGGACGGGATAAACGGCCTTCCAGTCGTTCTTCATGCCGAGGATCAGCCAACCCCGCTTCGGACCCTCGTCGAGGCCGCGGCGCAGTCTGCCGATATGCGAATCCCGGTCATACGCGAACTCGCGGGCTGCATCGTCGTGATGGACGATCGCCGCCAGGCGCGGACCCGTGCCCGCAGTCGTCCACTCCAGCATCTCGAAATCGCCGTCCGAGTTGCCGAAGGCCATGACCGGCCGTCGGCCGATGAACTTGTTGATGGCGAGCGGCTTGCCGGCCTTGTCGTCGATGAAATCGAGCTTCGGCTCGCGCACGATCACCGGCTTGCCGTCGCGCAGTTCGTACCTGGTGGCGATGGTCGAGCCGATCACCTGCTCGGGCGGCACACCGTAAACCTCCTCGGCGAACACGCGCATGAACTCGATGCCGCCGCCGGAGACGATATAGGTCTTGAAGCCGTTCGCGCGCAGGTAGGCGAGCAGTTCCAGCATCGGCTGGTAGACAAGCTCGGTGTAGGGACGATTGAGCGTCGGGTGACGCGCCGTATTCACCCACTGGCGTACGCTGGCTGCGAATTCTTCGGTGGTGGTGCCGGCATGGGTGGCCATGATGAGCTCCATCAGCCCAGGCTCACCGGTGGCAGCGACCGCTTTGATGTCACCCTCGAGCACGCTCTGGAACGGCTGCGTGGTCTTTCACTCCGGATGCTTCGGTGCGATCGCCTTGACCCGATCCATGGCGAACGCGAGCTGGAAATACACCGGCTGCTCGGACCAGAGCGTCCCGTCGTTGTCGAACACGGCGATACGCTCCGCGGGCGGGACATGGTTGCGGGAGCGCGGGTCGGTGGCGCCCTCCACGAACGCAACGATGCGGGCTTTGGCGGCACCGTCCTTCCAGGACGACAGCCCCTCGGCAGCCTGCGAAGCCGGAACGGCAAGGCCGAGAGTCAAGCCGAGCGACGAAGCCACGGTCGCGCAGAGGGCGCGGAAGGGCATGTTGCGGATCATGACGATGTTCTCCGAACGACAGGGGCTGAAAAAAGGGCCACATCCTTTTGCAGAATGCGGCCTCATCCACCGGAACTGGTGCACCGATCAGCTCGTCGGCAACCCCTGCTGCTCATCACCGATTCCATGACTCGGTCGAGGTTGAGGCTGCCGGGCTTCTGGCGGGGCGAAGCGAATCTTACTTTCAAACGCCCCCTCCGTCCCCCACCGGCGGCTGCCTTGAGCCCGCGCGCGGCATCCGACGACCCGCGCATCGACCGGCGCCGATGATCGCCGAGTGAGCGCGCCTCGCTGCGCGCCCCTCGGCGGTGGCGTCACGCGCGGTGGTAGATCTCGGCCCCCTTGTCCTTGAACTCTTCCGACTTCTCCTCCATGCCCTTCTCGAGCGCCTCGGCCTCGGATACGCCGAGCTTCGCCGCGTACTCGCGCACGTCCTGGGTGATCTTCATCGAGCAGAAGTGCGGGCCGCACATCGAGCAGAAGTGGGCGAGCTTGGCGCCTTCCTGCGGCAGGGTCTCGTCGTGGAACGCCTTGGCGGTGTCGGGGTCGAGGCCGAGATTGAACTGGTCGTCCCAGCGGAACTCGAAGCGGGCCTTCGACAGGGCGTTGTCGCGCACCTGCGCGCCGGGATGGCCCTTGGCCAGGTCAGCCGCATGGGCGGCGATCTTGTAGGCGATGATGCCGTCCTTCACGTCCTTCTTGTCTGGCAGGCCGAGGTGCTCCTTCGGCGTGACGTAGCAGAGCATCGCGGTGCCGTACCAGCCGATCATCGCCGCGCCGATCGCGCTGGTGATGTGGTCGTAGCCGGGCGCGATGTCGGTGGTCAGCGGCCCGAGCGTGTAGAACGGCGCCTCCTTGCAGTACTTCAGCTGGAGGTCCATGTTCTCCTTGATCAGGTGCATCGGCACATGGCCGGGGCCCTCGATCATGGTCTGCACGTCATGCTTCCAGGCGATGTCGGTCAGCTCGCCGAGCGTCTTCAGCTCGCCCAGCTGCGCATCGTCGTTCGCGTCGTAGTTCGAGCCGGGACGCAGGCCGTCGCCGAGCGAGAACGACACGTCGTACGCCTTCATGATCTCGCAGATGTCCTCGAAGTGCGTGTAGAGGAAGTTCTCCTTGTGGTGCGCGAGGCACCACTTGGCCATGATCGAACCTCCGCGCGACACGATGCCGGTCATGCGCTTGGCCGTCCACGGGATATAGCGCAGCAGCACGCCGGCGTGGATCGTGAAGTAGTCGACGCCCTGCTCGGCCTGCTCGATCAGCGTGTCGCGGTAGATCTCCCAGGTGAGCTCTTCGGCCTTGCCGTCGACCTTCTCGAGCGCCTGGTAGATCGGCACGGTGCCGATCGGCACCGGCGAGTTGCGGATGATCCACTCGCGCGTCTCGTGGATGTTCTTGCCGGTCGACAGGTCCATCACCGTGTCGCCGCCCCAGCGGATCGACCAGGTCATCTTCTCGACTTCCTCCTGGATACCGGAGGTGACCGCCGAGTTGCCGATGTTGGCGTTGATCTTCACCAGGAAGTTGCGGCCGATGATCATCGGCTCGCTTTCCGGGTGATTGATGTTGGCCGGGATGATCGCGCGCCCGCGCGCCACTTCATCGCGCACGAACTCGGGTGTGATCTGCTTCGGCAGGCTGGCACCGAACGATTCACCCGGGTGCTGCCGGCGCAGCATCTCGGAGCAGCCCTCGAGCCGCTGCGTCTCGCGGATGGCGATGTATTCCATCTCGGGGGTCACGATGCCGCGCCGTGCGTAGTGCATCTGCGACACGTTGGCGCCAGCCTTCGCGCGGCGCGGCAGGCGCAGCAGGTTGAAACGCAACTCGGCCAGCTTCGGGTCGTCCAGGCGCACCTGGCCGTAGACCGAGGTCGGGCCACCGAGGCGCTCGGTGTCGTTGCGCTCGTCGATCCAGGCTTCGCGCACCGGCTTCAGGCCGGTGCGGATGTCGATCATCGTCGTCGGGTCGGTATACGGACCGGAGGTGTCATACACGAACAGCGGCGGGTTGACCTCGGCGCCCATGTCGGCCGGCGTGTCCGACTGCGAGATCTCGCGCATCGGCACCTGGATGTCCGGGCGCGAACCGCCGATGTACACCTTGCGCGAACGCGGGAAGGGTTGCGTCGCGGCCTGGTCGACCTGCGCCAGCTCGTTGACGAATTTCGGATCGTTCATCGCTCACACTCCCGGTATGGATTCGTATCGTCGGGAGGCCCTGCATGAGCCGGGTAGCGACCTGTCCGCGTGCGCATGAAAAGCAGGGGGAACGATCGATGAGCGGCGACGCAACGCTTCCCTACGGCGGCATGACCCGCATCAGGTTCGAAGGGTATCTCTCACCGGCATCCGCCTGCGGCATGCCGCGGCCGGGCCGGACCCCCAACGTGTGGCTGAACGCTACTTGATCGAGCCCTCGATTGCAAATGCCGCGCCGCCGCCCGGCCGGCCATGCGGAGGGTGCGTGTTAATATCCAGGTCTTCCACACCTCGCAAACCGGCATCCGGATGGACTTCGAGCAAGCCCGCTTCAACATGGTTGAACAGCAGGTCCGCACCTGGGATGTGCTCGATCCCGCGGTGCTGGCGTTGCTCGGCACGGTACCGAGGGAACTGTTCGTCCCCGAGGGCCGCCGGGAACTTGCGTTTGCCGACCTCGAACTGCCGATCGGCCATGGCGAGGTCATGCTGGCACCGAAGCTGCAAGCGCGCATCGTCCAGGAAGTGAGCGTCGCCCCGACCGATCGCATCCTCGAGATCGGTACCGGCACAGGCTACCTGACCGCCCTTCTCGCGAAACTGGGCGCCACGGTAACCAGCGTCGAGATCCATGACGACCTCGCGGCAGCCGCGCGCGCCCGGCTGGCCGGACTGGGCATCGACAACGTACGGGTCGACACCGGCGACGGCGCCCGCGGCTGGGACACCGCGAACGCGTATGACGTCATCGTGCTGTCGGGCTCGCTGCCGATGCTGCCCGACACCTTCCAGACGCAGTTGAAGCCCGGCGGACGGCTGTTCGCGATCGTCGGCGAGCGGCCGGTGATGTCCGCCCGGCTGGTCGTGCGCGAGGGCGAGCATGCCTTCACCGGGGTCACGCTGTTCGAGACCGTGGTCGATTCCCTGCGCAATGCGCAGCAACCTGAGAGGTTCGTATTTTGATCGAGCCGCTGGCACCTGCCGAACTGAAGTCCTGGCTGGACGACGAAGCCCGGAAGTCCCCGGTGATCATCGACGTCCGCGAACCGTGGGAACACGCACTGGTAAAGGTCGACGGCACGCTTCACATACCGATGCAGGCCGTGCCCTCGCGGGTCGGCGAACTCGATCCGGAGCAGCCGCACGTGCTGATGTGCCACCACGGCATGCGCAGCTACCAGGTCGCGCAGTTCCTCAAGAACCAGGGCTTCGACCGGGTCTACAACCTGACCGGCGGCATCGATGCATGGGCCGAGGAAGTCGAGCCGGGGCTCGAGCGCTACTGAGGGGGACGTTCGGGCTCCGGAATACCCCGAATGAAGACGCCCCGATGAACGACGATTCGCTGCACAAGCGACGGTTGGCCTTGAAGTCAGCCCTTCGCGAAAGCGTGCTCGCGGCCAGGGCGGCACAGGATCCGGCCCTGCGCGCAGCCAACGGCGCTTCCATCGTCGACCACCTGCTGCGGCTGCCGTCCGTGTTCACCGCACGCACGCTGTGCGCATACGTCGGGTTCGACACCGAGATCGACACGGCCCCTTTCCTGGCCACGGTGTTGGCACAGGGCAGGCGCCTGCTGCTGCCGCGGGTCGTCGAGGCCGGATCGCGCACGCGCCGCCACCTCGTCCTGCATCAGGTCGGGGACGTCGATCGCGACACGCGCCCGGGGCGCTGGGGCATCCGGGAGCCCGACCCGGCGCGCTGCCCGGCGATCGATCCCCTCGACGTCGATCTGGTCCTCCTGCCGGGCGTCGCCTTCGACCGGCGCGGCGGACGGCTTGGCTACGGTGCGGGCTTCTACGACCGTCTGCTGACCCGGCTGCGGCCCGACTGCCTGCGCGTGGCCGCTGCATTTTCGCTGCAGGTGGTGGCCGAGGTGCCGCTCGAACCGCACGACCAGCGCTGCCAGTGCCTGGTCACCGAAGCAGGTGAAGTGCCGCTGACGAACCAGTAACGGTTGCTCGCCGTCGGCCGCGCGGCGGGGTATTCTTCGGCCCCCGCGATGTAAACGAGGCCGTCATGACCCCGAAGAAGACCACTGCCCGGATCCAGACAGCCGGTATCGCCGCACTGGCAGCAGCCGCGTTGCTCAGCGCGGCCGGCGCCACCTGGGCCGCGGACGCAGCCTACCCGACGCGACCGATCCGCATCATCGTGCCGTTCGCGCCGGGGGGCGGCAATGACATTGCCGCGCGTTTCGTCGCACAGATGTTCCAGGATTCGTTCGGCCAGCAGGGACTGGTCGACAACCGCCCGGGCGCTGGCAGCACGCTCGGCACCGCGATCGCCGCGCAAGCCATCCCGGACGGCCACACCATCCTGGTCACGCACAACGCGATGGCCATCAACGAGAGCCTCTACTCGAAGCTGCCCTACAGCGTGCTTGACTTCGCCCACGTCGCACTGATCGCCGAGACCACCAACGTGCTGGTGGTGCACCCGTCGATGAACGTGAAGAACGTGAAGGACCTGATCGCGATGCTGCGCGCGAAGAAGGGCGCGTTCAATTACGCGAGCACCGGCGCGGGCGGTACCTCGCACCTGGCGGCGGAATACTTCAAGCAGATGACCGGCACCGACATGGTCCACGTGCCATACAAGGGCACCGGCCCGGCACTGTCCGACCTGGTCGGCGGTTCCACCCAGTTCATGATCTCTGCAGCGCCGGGCACCCTGGGCTTCATCAAGGGCGCTCGCCTGACGGCGCTGGCGACCACCGGCGTGAAGCGCTGGGCGCAGCTGCCCGACCTGCCGACCCTGTCGGAAGCGGGCGTCGCCGGCTACCAGTTCGACACCTGGTACGGCGCGCACGCACCGGCGAAGACACCGCGCTACATCGTCAACCGGCTCAACGCCGAGATCAACAAGTCGCTGCAGGTGCCGGCGCTGCGCGCCCGGCTGGTCGACTCCGGCCTCGATCCGTCACCGTTATCGCCGGAGGCGTTCACGACGTTCGTGCGCAGCGAGACGGAGCGGATGCGCAAGATCGTCCAGGCATCGGGCGCGAAGGCGGAGTAGCCCTCTCCCCGGTGACTGCCGGCTGCCGAAGCAGCCCCCGGCAGTCACCAGGTCAAGCGCCGCCGATCTCGAGCACGACCTTGCCGCGGCTCGCGCGCGCCTGCAAGGCGGCCATCGCCTCGCGATAGCGTTCCATCGGATGGCAGTGCGACACATGCGGCCTGATCCGGCCCGCTGCGGTCCAGGCGAACAGCTCGTCCATCATCGCCTGCACCTTCGGCGCGCGCTCGGCCCGCTCGTCGGTGAGCCCCCAGCCGGCATGGGCGCCGAAGTAGAAGCCGTGCAGCGCGATGTTCTTCACCAGCAGCAGGTTCGCCGGTACCTGCTGGATCTGCCCCTGCGCAAAGCCGATGACCACCATGCGGCCGTGCTGTGCACAGGCACGCAGGCAGGCATCGAACACCGGGCCGCCGACCGGATCGAACACCACGTCGACACCACGGCCGCCAGTGAGCTTCTTCACCTCGTCGCGGAAGCCCTCGGTGAGCAGCGCGATGTCCGCGCCCTGCTCGAGCGCGAACGCCCGCTTCTCTTCGCTCGACGCGACCGCGATCACCCGCGCGCCGAGCGCCTTGCCGACCTGTACCGCGGCGATGCCGACGCCACCGGCCGCACCGGTAACCAGGAGCGTCTCGCCGGCGGCAAGCCGTGCGCTCCAGACGAGCGCGCCGTAGGCGGTGCCGTACGACAGCGGCAGGTGCATCGCCGCGCGCGGGTCGATGCCGTCGGGCATCGGATACACGGTGTACTCGGCCACCACGACCTGCTGCGCATAGCCGCCCCAGTCGAGCGTCGCGGCGACGCGCTGGCCCGGGCGTATCCGGGTGACGGCCGAACCGACCTCGGTCACGATGCCGATGCACTCCGTGCCGGGCACGAACGGCAACGGCGGACGGCGCTGGTACTTGCCTTCGACCATCAGGCCGGTGGCGAAGCTCACGCTCGA
>CAMDXD010000172.1 GCA_945877995.1 Bordetella parapertussis | reverse complement strand
GAGCCTCTACCACTCGGCCGCGGTAGCGCTGGTCGACGGCGCCGCCGGGGAACACCAGTACACCGACGAACGGGTGAACGACCCGCTGGTGCGTGCGCTGCGTGGCCGCGTGGTGGCCGTGGCAGACCCCGGATTGTCCGAGATCGAGGCGCGCGCGATGCTCACGATGGCCGACGGCCGCGTGCACGAAGTACATGTCGAAGCGGTGGTCGGCAGCGCGGCCAACCCGATGAGCGACGCCGACCTGGCCGACAAGGTGCGTGGCCTCGCGCTCGGGATCCTTCCCGAGCTGCAGGTGGATGCGCTGATCGAGGCCTGCCGAGGCTTCGCGTCCCTGGCAGACGTCTCGGTCATCGCCAGTACCGGCGCGGTCGCCTGAGGGACGGGTCGCTTGCGCTTTCGCTTCGGCTTCGAGCGCAGGCCCTGCGCCCGCTCAGCCGCCGTGCAGCACGAAGTCGCGCACGGACTGGAACAGCGCATTGCCTGGGTCTGCGAGCGCCTCGGCCACCGACAGGTGATGGCAGCCGGCCACGTCCATGTGTCCCTTGACGGATGCGGGCCAGTGCTCGGCGAGCGTGCGGCACTGCCGCCGGAACTCGTCGCTTTCGAGCGCACCGGCCGCTGTGCGTACCGGCACCGGCCACGCCGGCCGGTGTTCGACCGGACTCATCGCCTTCGCGCTCGCGGCATCGAGGCGGATGTCGGCGTTGAACGAGAAATGCAGCATCGGCATCAGGTCGAACACGCCGCTGATCGCGTAGGCCCCCTTCACGAGGTCGGCAGGCAGCGCCGCATCTATCTCGTTCCAGCGGGTGGCGGCCATCATCGCGGTCAGGTGCCCGCCGGCAGAATGACCAGCCACGAAAAGCTTCGACGTATCTGCGCCGTACTCGCCGGCATGCCGGTACAGCCAGGCATGGGCGGCGACCATTTGCGCGACGATCGTCTCGACCGTCACCGCCGGTGCGAGGTCGTACTCGGGCATCGCGACCGTGATGCCGGCCGCGACGAACGGTTCGGCGATGAATGCGAACTCGGACTTGTCGCGCGAGCGCCAGTAGCCGCCGTGGATGAACGACAGGATCGGCGCGTCAGGCCGGGCGGCCGGGTACACATCGATCCGCTGGCGGGGCGACGGGCCGTAGGCCAGGTCGAGGTGCGACGCGAGCCGCGCGCGCGCAGCCGTCGAGCGTTCCACCCCGCGCGCGTTGTAGACCGGGGCATCGGGGATCGTGAGCCGGTTGTTGTATTGCGCCTCGTAGTAGGCGTCCGGGTCATCCATGGTCGTTTTTCCCTGGCTGCATTGTCATTGTGCCGCTGCCGGCGAGGGGCGATCCTTGAGCGCGATCTCCTGCGCCTCGAGGAAGTCCCGGCGGAACCCCATCGGGTCGCGAATGCCCGGCACCGGGGCCTGCGGCGTGCCGCCGCTGGCGATCACGATGGTGCCGAAGTCGAGCATGCGGCCGAGGTGCAGGACGGATTCGCCGCGGGTCAGGGCCTGCTCGACATAGGACACCATCGGATCGTATTCCAGGATTCAGGTGCGCAATCATAGGCCCAGTCGGTCGTGTGCGCAGTCGTGCGCGCGTTATGCTCCGGCGATGTGCATCCCCAACGTCTCCGCGGTCCTGCCCCCCGGGCGGCGGCTCGCCAGCCTGCCGCCGCTGTCGCTGTACATCCACCTGCCCTGGTGCCTGCGCAAGTGTCCCTATTGCGACTTCAACTCGCACGAGGCGCGCGGCGACGAGCCCTGGGAGCGGTATGTCGATGCGCTGGTGGCCGACCTCGAGGCGGTGCTGCCGCTGGTCTGGGGACGGCGGGTGTACACGCTGTTCATCGGCGGCGGCACGCCCAGCCTGTTCCCCGCCGCCTCGATCGCCCGGCTGCTCGACGCGGTACGGGCAAGGCTGCCGCTCGATTCCGAGGTGGAGGTGACGCTGGAGGCAAACCCGGGAACCTTCGAGATCGCCAAGTTCCGCGCGTTCCGCGAGGCCGGCGTGACGCGACTGTCGGTCGGCGTGCAGTCCTTCGATGGGCCGGCACTGCAGGCGCTCGGCCGGGTCCACGATCCGCACGAGGCGCAGGCGGCGGTCGAGGGCGCGCTGTCGCTGTTCGATCGCGTGAATGTCGATCTGATGTACGCGCTGCCGGGCCAGACGCCGGAGCAGGCGCTGGCCGACGTGTCGACCGCGCTTGCGCTGGGTGCGCGCCATGTGTCGGCCTACCAGCTCACGCTCGAACCCAATACGTTCTTCCACCGCTACCCGCCGGTGCTGCCGGACGAGGACAGCTCGGAGCGGATCGAGCAGGCGGTGCATGCGCGGCTGGCCGAGGCAGGGATCGAGCGCTACGAGGTGTCTGCGTTCGCCGCACCGGGCCATCGTGCGCGCCACAACCTGAACTACTGGACCTTCGGCGACTACATCGGCATCGGTGCCGGTGCCCACGGCAAGCTGTCGCTGCCCGGGCGCATCTTCCGGCAGGTGCGGCACCGCCAGCCGCAGCGTTTCATCGAAGCGGCGCTCGCCGGCGATGCGCTGTCCGAGCAGCACGACGTGGACGCGTCGCAAATGGGCTTCGAGTTCATGCTCAATGCACTGCGGCTGGTCGACGGCGTGCCGGTCGCGCTGTTCAGCGAGCGCACCGGGCTGCCGATCACGCACGTCGGCGCTGCACTCGATGCCGCCGAGCGCCGCGGACTGCTGCAGCGGGACCACCTGCGGCTGCAGCCGACCGCGCAGGGCCTGCGTTACCTGAACGACCTGGTGTCGCTGTTCCTGCCGGATTGAAGATTGTCGTCATTGCCCGGTCGCGGCACTGACGGTGCACACCGGTGACGCGACCGCTCAGCGGCGCCTGAACACCAGCGCGTGCTGCCATGGCAGGCCGTCGATCGTCCGTTCGAACTGCAGAGGGTGGCGCGCGGCCTCGCGCCGGACCTGCGCCTCGCTCATCTTGTGCAGTGCCTTGATCGGCACCCGTGCATCTTCTGCCTTGTACTCGACGTAGACAAGCCTGCCGCCGGGCTTGAGCGCGCGCACGATGCTCGCCACCATCTCTTCCGGGAATTCGAACTCGTGGTAGACATCGACCATCACCGCCAGGTCGATGGACCCGGCCGGCAGGCGTGCATCGGTCGGTGCCGCCAGCACCGGCAACACGTTGCCGAGCCCGTCGCGCGCGATCGCCGCACGCAGCAGCGCGATCATCTCCTGCTGCAGGTCGACCGCATGCACGCGCCCGCCGGTGCCGACGATGCGCGCCATCCGCCGCACGTGGTAGCCGGTGCCGGCGCCGATGTCGGCGACCACCATTCCGGGCTGCAGCCCGAGCCCGGCGATCAGCAGGTCCGGCCGTTCCTCGGCCTCGCGTTCAGGGCGTTCCAGCCACGACGCACCCTGGAAGCCCATCACGCGCGCGATCTCGCGTCCCATGTAGGTCTTGCCGATGCCGTCCGCGCTGGTGCGCACTTTTGCATACGGCGGCTCGGCCTCCCGTGCACGGACGAAGGTCGGTGCGAGGGCCGGCAGCGCGAACAGGCCTCGCAGCAGCCGGCGGCGCACGCGCGAGGGCGATCGTTCACGAGTGTGCATGAGCAAGGCGGGTTCCATCGCGCGAGGATGCAGCAAGCGGGGACGCTCCACCAGCGGCCGCGCGGCGTCGAGCCGCATCGACCGCGCGTTGACCGGTTAGACTCGGGGGGCGATCACCCCAACTGGAGGAAAAGATGATCTACGAAGTGCGCACCTACGACATCAAGGGCGGCTCGCAGGCCGAAGTCGAGCGCCGGTTCGGCGAAGCCTACGAGAAGCGGAAGAAGTTCTCGGAACTGGCTGCGTTCTTCCACACCGAGATCGGGCCGCTGAACCAGATCATCCACATCTGGCCCTACGAGAACATGGAAGAGCGTGCGAAGGTCCGTGCCGCCGCGATCGCCGACAAGACCTGGCCGCCGGACATCAAGGACTTCATCGTCGCGCAGCGCTCCGAGATATTCATCCCGTTCCCGTTCTCGCCGCCGATCAAGCCGGGCAAGTGCGGTCCGATCTTCGAGATGCGCACGTATACCTATCCCACGGGCAAGCTGCCGCTGCTGATGGACAACTGGGAGAAGGCGATCCCGGAGCGGACAACGCTCTCGCCCTGCCTCGCCATGTGGTACTCCGACGTGGGTGCGCTGAACAAGTTCATGCACATCTGGCCGTACGCGTCGATGAACGACCGGATGGAGATGCGCGCGAAGGCGGTGGCCGGCGGTTCGTGGCCTCCGAGTGCCAAGGCGAAAAAGGACGGCCGGGAAGCAGTCAACTACCTGGCGCAGGAAAACAAGATCGTGATGCCGGCGGCGTTCTCGCCGGTGCAGTAACGGCAGCAGGGGCGAGGCAGGCGCCCGACGGCGCCTGCCTCGCCCGCAGCCTGTCCGCTGCGCTCAGTGGCGCCGGAACACCAGGTCGAACACCTCGTGGCCGAGCCTCACGCCGCGCTGCTCGAAGCGCGTCAGCGGCCGATACGCAGGCCTCGGTGCATAGCGCTCCACGGTGTTGACCAGCAGCGGTTCGGCCTCGAGCACGGCTAGGATCTGCACGGCATAGTCTTCCCAGTCGGTCGCCACGTGCAGGTAGCCGCCGGGGGCGATGCGCGAGGCGAGCAACGAGACGAACGGTGCCTGCAGCAGGCGCCGCTTGTGGTGGCGCTTCTTGTGCCAGGGGTCGGGGAAGAAGACGTGGACGCCTGCGAGGCTGTCCGGGGCGATCATGTCGCGCATCACCTCGACCGCGTCGTGCTGGACGATGCGTATGTTGCCGAGGCCGGCGCGGCCGATCTTGTCGAGCAGGCTGCCCACGCCCGGGTTGTGCACTTCGATGCCGAGGTAGTCGTTTTCGGGGTGCGCCACGGCGATCTGCGCCGTGCCTTCGCCCATGCCGAAGCCGATCTCGACGATCAGCGGCGCGCTGCGGCCGAACGCGGTGACCGGGTCGAGCCGCGCGGTCGCATACGGGATGCCGAAAGAGGGCAGCAGCGCGTCATAGGCCCGCTGCTGTGCCTGGGTGATCCGCCCCTGCCGCAGCACGAAGCTGCGGATGTGTCGTGCGTGCAGGTCTTCGTCGCCCGCCGCGCCGCTGCTCAAGCGGGTTTGCCTGGCGTGATCAGGCCCGCAGTGGGCGAACTGGGCGCCGCGCTGTAGAGCTTCTTCGGCATGCGGCCGGCGAGGAAAGCTTCGCGTCCGGCCTCGACCGCCTTGCGCATCGCGGAGGCCATCAGCACTGGCTGCTGCGCTGCCGCGATCGCGGTGTTCATCAGCACGCCATCGCAGCCCAGTTCCATCGCGATGGCGGCATCCGACGCCGTCCCCACGCCGGCATCGACGATCACCGGCACCTTCGCGTTGCCGATGATGATCTGCAGGTTCCACGGGTTCAGGATGCCCATGCCGGAACCGATCAGGCTGGCCAGCGGCATCACTGCCACGCAGCCGATCTCTTCCAGCTGCTTCGCCATGATCGGGTCGTCGCTGCAGTAGACCATCACGTCGAACCCGTCGCGCACGAGTGTCTCGGCGGCGCGCAGCGTTTCCGCCATGTTCGGATACAGCGTGTGCGGGTCGCCCAGTACCTCGAGCTTGCAGAGCGAATGTCCATCGAGCAGTTCTCGCCCGAGCCGCAGCGTACGCACGGCGTCATCGGCGGTGTAGCAGCCCGCGCTGTTGGGCAGCATGGTGAAGCGCGACGGCGGCAGCGCGTCGAGCAGGCTCGGCTCGCCCTGGTTCTGGCCGATGTTCGTGCGCCGGATCGCGACGGTCACGATCTGCGCGCCGCTGGCCTCGATGGCGAGCCGCGTCTCGTCGAAATCGCGGTACTTGCCGGTACCCACGAGCAGCCGTGACTGGAAGCTGCGGGTGCCGACTTGCAGGTGGGACGGCGTGGACAGTGTGGACATGGAGGGGGCTCCGGGGGTTCTGGGTTCAGCCGCCGCCAACGGCGACGACGATCTCGACAGTGTCGGCATCGGCCAGCGCAGTGTCGGCCAGGCGGCTGCGCGGGACGATCTCGCCATTTCTTTCGAATGCGATCCGGCGCCCGCCGAGCGCGAGCGCCTCGACCAGGCTGGCGCAGGTGAGTGGCGCGCAAAAACGCCGATGCTCGCCATTCACCGTCAGGCAGAGCGTGGCCGGCGCAGCGGCCGAAGTGTCCGGATGGGGCTGATTCATGTCGCCATTTTATCGCTGGCGGGGCGCCTGCGCGTCGGTCGCATCCGGTGGCGAACCCGGAAGACCGAAACCGACGTAAAATCGGTGCCTTGCGCGGGTGTAGTTCAATGGTAGAACGAAAGCTTCCCAAGCTCTAGACGTGGGTTCGATTCCCATCACCCGCTCCACCGCGCCTTGCGCGGTCGAGCATGCTGCAGCACTGCGGCACGGCGCGATGCCATGGCTGCGGTCAAGGCGGATCGAGCGCCCCGGTACGGTTCGTGCGAACCGGGCGGCGTGCATGCCGTCGGCCGACCTCCCGAGGGGTATCCTGACAGCATGAGAACGGCCGATCGCATGGACGACGCCAGCAGCTTTGCCGCACGAATCGTCGAATGGCAGCACCGCGCGGGCCGCAGCGGGCTGCCCTGGCAGGGCACCCGAGATCCCTACCGGATCTGGCTGTCGGAGATCATGCTGCAGCAGACGCAGGTATCGACGGTGATCCCGTACTACCTTCGCTTCCTGGACCGGTTTCCTGGCGTCGATGCCCTGGCGGCTGCGTCGCTCGATGACGTGCTCGCGGCCTGGAGCGGGCTCGGGTACTACTCGCGTGCGCGCTGCCTGCATCGCGCCGCGCAGCAGGTGATCGAGCAGCACGGCGGCCGATTTCCCGATGACTTCGACGCAGTGCTCGCGCTGCCCGGTATCGGCCGTTCGACGGCCGGTGCGGTCTGCGCGTTCGCCTTCGGCCAGCGGCACCCGATCCTGGACGGTAACGTGAAGCGCGTACTCGCCCGGCATTCCGGCATCGAGGGCTGGGCCGGGGAGCCTGCAGTGCTCGCCGCGCTGTGGGCGGAGTCGGCAGCGCGCCTGCCGCCGGCCGTTGCAGGCGGCGCGGCCAGTGGCGTGGCGAGCGGGCATCCGGATATCGGTACCTACACCCAGGCGCTGATGGACCTTGGCGCCGGCCCGTGCGCACGCAGCCGTCCGCGCTGCGGTGAATGCCCGGTGTCGGTCGACTGTGCGGCACAGGTGTCGGGACGCACCGGCGAGATCCCGGCGCCGCGGCCGAAGCGCGAGCTACCCCGCCGGGCGAGCGTGGTCTGGCTGCTCGTCGACGGCGAGCACGGCGTGTTGCTGGAACGCCGCCCGCCCAGCGGCATCTGGGGCGGCCTGTGGAGCCTGCCGGAATCGATCGACGCACAGGTCGAGGCGCGCATCCGCGCGAGCGACGCCGCGCTGCAGGTACTGGCGCCGATCGAACATGCGTTCACGCATTTCCGCCTGCGCATCGAACCGATGCTGGTGCGCATGCAACAGGTCGACGGGCTGGGTGCTGCAGTCACCGCGACGGCCGCAGAACCCGGTCGACGCTGGGTCGCCTTCGAGCAACTGGAGGCCGTTGCGCTGCCGGCGCCCGTGCGCAAGCTGCTGGAGGCACTGCGCGCCGGCTGTGCAGGATCCCGGGCCTGCTGATGGGATCGGTTGCCCAGCGGGTTCTGTATCTTGCGGACTGCCCGATCACGCTGGTCAAGCACGCTGCGGGCTCCAGACGGGGGCCCCGGGCCGTCCGGCACCGCTGCTGGCGGCTGTGCGCGGTGTGCGGTTAGCATCGGGCCATGAACTGGCCGAAGATCGGTTTCGTCGCGCTGATACTGTTCGGCGCGCTCAACTGGTGGTCCGGGCGCGAGGTATCGCGGCCGCCGGGCGTGGTCGCGGGCGACCTGCCCGTGCAGGCGTCGGTCG
>CAMDXD010000171.1 GCA_945877995.1 Bordetella parapertussis | reverse complement strand
GATGCCTGGGTCTCACGGTCGGTTGCTCCTGGGAATCCATCGTCGAGTACGCCGCGGATGCATCGCGGCGCCGTGCTGCGGTTCAGTCGGGTTGCACCTTCGCCTGTCGCACCAGCTTGCCCATCAGGGCGATATCGTGCTCGAGCAGCGCGGCGAGCCGGGCCGGGCTGCCTGGAAACACTTCGGCGCCCTGTGCCGCGAACCCATCGCGCACTTCGGGCAGCCTGAGGCTGCGGTTCACCTCGTCGTTGATGCGCGCGACCAAGGTAGCCGGGGTGCCCGGCGGCGCGAACAGCGCCTGCCAGAACGTGACGTCATAGCCGGACACGCCTGCCTCGGCCATGGTCGGCACGTCGGGCAACAGCGCACTGCGCCGTGCGCCGAGCATCGCCAGCGGCCGGATGCGTCCGGCCTTGATGTGCGGCATCACCGAGATCACGCTGTCGTAGACCAGCCCGATCTGCCCGGAGCCCACCTCCGGGTAGGCCGCGGCCAGCCCCTTGAACGGCACATGTACGGTGTCGATGCCGGCGAGCAGGTTGAACAGTTCGCCCGACAGGTGGAACACTGTACCGATGCCCGACGACGCATAGCTCAGGCCGCCCGGCTTCGCCTTCGCCAGGGCGATCACGTCTTTCACCGCACGCACGTCGAGCTTCGCGCTGGCGCCGAGCAGGTTGGGCGCGACCACCACCGTGCCGACCGGCGTGAAACCGGTGACCGGGTCGTAGGGCAGCTTGCGGAACACGTGTGGTGCGATCGCGTGGGTGGACAGGCTGCCCAACAACAGGGTGTAGCCGTCAGGCGTCCCCTTCGACACCACATCGGCACCGATGGTGCCGCCGGCGCCGACCCGGTTGTCGACGATCACCGTCTGCTTCAACGAGTCACCCAGGCGCGCCGCGATCGAGCGGCCGATGATGTCCGACACACCGCCGGCCGGGAAAGGGATGACAAATCGCAGCGGGCGTTCGGGCCAGGCTGCCGATGCGTACGCTGCGGTACTGAGCAGCAGCAAGCCGATGCCGGCCGCGCCATCGCGCAGCATGCGGTCAGGCGCGTGCTGGCGTCTGAGCAGCAGCGCGGCATTAATCGGATGGGGACGGGCGGCAGGACAAGTCACGGCATGCACAGGTGCAAGTCCCGTGCCATCCGTCACGCCCGCCGGAGCAGGCCATTGGTGCGCTGTTGGCGTCCCGGCGGTGCATCCCGGTGCGCTGGACGCACCGAAGCGGGGCGTCCAGCGCGGGTTCATTCCGCCCGAGGCGGCGCGACGCCGATCAGGCTGTCGCGGGTAACCATCGCGGCGAGTTCCGCCTCGCTCAGGTGCTCGGTGCCGGCCGGGCGCATCGGCAGCACGATGAAGCGCAGGTCGGCGTTCGAGTCGTGCACATGCACCTCGACGTCATCGGGCACGACCGAGCCGAACTCGGCGAGCACCTTGCGCGGCTCGCGCACCACGCGCGACCGGTAGGCCTTGTTGCGATACCAGGCCGGCGGCTGGCCGAGCAGCGAGCGCGGATAGCAGGAGCACAGCGTGCAGACGATCACGTTGCGCACCGCCGGGGTGTCCTCGACCACGGTCAGCGAGGCCTCGGTGACCGGGATGCCGAGCGAGGCGGCTGCAGCCTTGCCGTCCTTCAGCAGGGTTTCGCGGAACGCCGGGTCGACCCAGGCGCGGGCGACCAGCCTGCCGCCGAGCTGGATGGTCTTGCTCTCCATCAGCTCGATCTGCTTGCGCACCTCGCGTGCGGCGATCACGTTCTGCTCGATCAGCATGTCGCGCATCACGTCGGAGGCGACCTCGAACCAGCGCGAGCGCTCATCGCCGAAATCGGACGCTGGTGCATGCGGGTCGAAGCCTGTCGGATGCCCGTGGTCGTGGTCGTGTCCGTGCGGATGATCGTGCGGCATGTCGTTCACGCTTTCTCGAGCCAGTGCTCGTAGACCTCGATGTGCAGCTTGTCGTGTTCCGGGCCCTGGTAGTCGGGCCAGATGTGGCGCTGGTCGAACACCACGCGATAGCCGTTGACCGCCGGCCCGCCGCAGCGTCCGTAGGCGAGGTCTTCCGGGTTGAGCACCTTGCCCGTCCACTCGGTGACGACGCCGACCTTCTCGCGGATGTACCAGGGGGTGCGGACATGCCCGGACTTCGGCAGGTCGAGCACGCGGACCCGGTCTCCAGCGGAGAACCGCTGGCCGGCGTGCAGGGCAGGGGTCGTGCTCATCGGCAGGCTTTCCTATCTTGCGGACGCGGCGGCGCGCTGCTTCAGGGCCGCATCCACGCGTGCCATGAACTGCTCGCGGTCGATCAGGCCCTTCTCGGTGATGATGTCGAGCATCGCCTCGAGCCGACGTTCGTAGAACGACAGGGTGTTGTACTTCTCCTCGCCGAAGCTCTCGAACGCTCGGCGCATCTCGTCGACCGTCACCATGCGGCGCACCGGGTCGCCGAGCAGCCCGCGCATCGCCTCGTTCTGCTTGTGCCAGAACTCGATCGGTTCTTCGGCGGGGTCGATCTCGCCGGCGGTGAGCCCGCCGATGTCGTGGTAGCCGCAGCGGCCGGGTTTTTCGGGGTGGGCAGGTGTCGTCATGGTGGGAGAAATATAGCCCAATCCCGCGTTCGCATACACTTTGTGCATGTCCAGCCACCCTGATCCCGTTCCCCGTCCTGCGGCCGCGCGCGAGCCGCGGGCGTCGATCGAGCCAGGGCTGCCAGGCGCCTGGTACCGGGACGAGGCGCACTACCGGCAAGAACTCGAACGGCTCTGGTACGGCAACTGGATCGCCGTGGCCCGCTGCGACGAGGTGCCGGCCGCCGGCGATTTCCGGGTGGTCGATCTCGGCGACCAGTCGATCCTGCTCACGCGCAACGAAGACGGTCAGTGGCGCGCATTCCACAACACCTGCCGCCATCGCGGATCGATCCTGTGCACCGAAGCGCAGGGCCGGTTGCGTGGCGGGCGGATCGTCTGTCCCTATCATTCGTGGACCTACGATCTCGACGGCCGGTTGCAGGCTACGCCGCGCCGCATGCCGACGGCCGATTTCGAGCCTGCCGCGTTCGGCCTGTTCCCGGTGGCCGTCGACGATTGGGGCGGCTTCGTGTTCGTGCATCTGGGCAGCGTGCCGGTACAGCCGCTGGCCGAGGCTCTGGGCTGGATGCCGGCGCGCTTCGCCAACCATGGCCTCGACGCGCTGGTGAGTGGCCACCGGATGGTGGTCGACGTGCAGGCCAACTGGAAGCTGGTGTGCGAGAACTTCTGCGAATGCTTCCACTGTCCGCCGGTGCATCCGGAACTGTGCCGGGTAGTGCCCGCCTACCGCGACGGCGGTGCCTGGGGCCTGCGCCGCGATGCCGACGGCCGGCCGGTCGCCGAGCCCGGGCCGGAGTACCTGCCGGGCGCATGCACGCTCACCCTCGACGGTACGGCACGGGTGCCGGCGTTCGCGGGGCTCGACGAGGCGCAGCGTGCAGAGCTCTACATCCCGGCGCTGCTGCCGCCGAACCTGTTCCTGAACGTGCATCCTGATTACGTCAATTCGCATCTGATGTTTCCGACCGGGCCGGGCTCGGTACGCATCGTCTACGACTGGCTGTTCGAGCCACGGGCGCTGGCCGACCCGGCGTTCGACCCGGAACACTACGTGGCGCTGTGGCGTACCACCAACGGGCAGGACGCACGCAACTGCGAATGGCAACAGCGTGGCCTGCGCGCACGCCCGTTCGAACAGGGCGTTTTCATGCCGCAGGAGTTCGACTGCCACCGCTTCGCAACCTGGGTGCGCACGGCGCTTCGGTCGTCGAAGACCCTGCAGTCGCCGATCTGAGCGGTCGCGCTAGTCGGGCTGTATGCCGGCCGCCCGGACCACCTTCGACCACTTGGCTATCTGCGACTTGATGTAGGCCGCGAATTCCTGCGGCGTACCGCTGACGAGGTCGGTGCCCTGGGCGGCTGCCTTCTCTCGCGTGTCTGGCTGCCGCGCGATCTCGGCCAGTTCCCGGTTGATACGGTTGACGATCGCCGGCGGCGTGCGCGCCGGGGCCAGCACGCCGTTCCAGGCGCTGACATCGAAGCCCGGCAACCCGGCTTCGGACACCGTTGGCACATCTGGCAGCGCCGATGCACGGCTCGGGCTGCCGATGCCGAGCGCGCGCAGGCGGCCGGCCTGTATATGCGGCAGCGCGGCCGGCACGGTCGAGAAACTCATCTGGATCTCGTTGCCCAGGAGGGCAGCGAGTTGCGCACCCGTACCCTTGTAAGGTACGTGCACGATGTCGACCTTGGCCATCAGCTTGAACAGTTCGCCGGCCAGGTGCGCCGAGGCGCCGGTCGAACCGGCGCCGTAGTTCATCTGCCCGGGCCTGGCGCGTGCCTGTTCGATCAGTTCCTTCACCGACCGCGCCGTCACGGCCGGTGCCACCAGCAACACGCTGTGTGTCAGCGCGACCAGTCCGATCGGCGAGAAATCGTCGAACGGATCGTAGGGCAGTCGGCTGTGCATGCTCGGCAGCACCGAATGGCTGGTGTGCGTGAACAGCAGCGTGTGGCCATCTGCCTGCGAGCGTGCGACCAGTTCGGAGGCGATCATGCCACCGCCGCCGGCGCGGTTGTCGATCAGGATCTGCTGGCCGAGCAGCGGTCCGAGCCTGGATGCGTACAGCCGCGCCAGCAGGTCGGTGCTGCCGCCGGGGGCTGACACCGCAACCATGCGGATCGGCTTGTCCGGCCAGGCATGGGCGGGCGCGGCGGCCGCCGCGCAGGCCAGCCAGAGCATTGCGCGGCTGGCGGCAGATGTAATCCGCCTGGGCGTGCGGATCGGGCGGGCAGGCGGCAGGTAACTGACGGAAGAACGGCACAACATGCAGCAACTCCTCGATGGCGTGCTCGGCGCACTGCTCGTAACGACAGGGTCTTCTGTCGGCCAGGATGCCTGGCCCTGGCGGGCAAAGGTTGGCCGCAATGTGACTACTTCATTTTATGCCGGAACGCCAGCGCGCGCCGCGCGCGCTGGCTACTGCACTGCACGGATTTGCTATGCTCCGGTCCTCCGATCCACCCTGCGGTAACCCGACGACCTCCGATGAGTGTGCGCATCGACAAGTGGCTCTGGGCCGCGCGCTTCTTCAAGACCCGCACGCTGGCGCAGGATGCGGTGGCCGGTGGCCGTATCCGGATGAACGGCGACCGGGTCAAGCCGGCCAAGGACGTGAAGCAGGGTGATGCCGTCGAGATCCGGATCGGTGAGTACGACTGGTCGGTGCAGGTGACCAGCCTTGCCGACAAGCGTGGCTCGGCCGATCTGGCGCGCACGCTCTACGCCGAAACGCCCGAGAGCATCGCGCGTCGCGCCGCCCTGGTGGCAGGCCGCAAGGCGATGTTCTCCGGCGAATGGGCCGGGCGCACCGGCCGGCCCACCAAGCGCGACCGGCGCGAGACAGACCGCCTGCGCGGGAACGACGAATGAGTCAGCGAATGAGTCGGCCCCGCGCGGCACGATCGGGTTTCGCGACGCGCCTGGCATCCGGCCTGCTGCTGTGCGCGCTGCAGGCGGGAGCCGGCGCCCAGGCCCCGGGTGGTGCAGCGCCCGGCAGGCCGCAGGCAGCCGAAGCGGTTGCGCCAGTTGCGGCGCGCCCGAAGATCGGGCTGGTGCTGTCCGGCGGCGGCGCGCGCGGGGCCGCGCATGTAGGGGTGCTGAAGGTGCTGGAGGAACTGCGTATCCCGATCGACTATATCGCCGGCACCAGCATGGGCTCGATTGTCGGCGGTGCCTACGCCTCGGGCACCCCCGTGGCCGAGATGGAGGCGGTGCTGGCCAAGCTGAGCACCGCTGCGCTGCTGGTCGACAGCCCGGATCGGATCGACCAGCCGATCCGACGTCGTCGAGACGACTTCTCGCCCTACATCGGCCCCGAGTTGGGCGTCCGCGGCGGTTCGCTGCGCCTGCCGCGCGGTGCCGTGTCCGGTGTCGCCCTGGAATCCGTGCTGCGTGGCCTGGTCCGGGTGCGCGGCGTCGAGCAGTTCGACCGGCTGCCGATCCCGTTCCGTGCGATCGCCACCGACATCGAGAGCGGCGAGCGCGTCGTGCTGTCCAGCGGTGAGCTGGCCGGTGCCATGCGGGCGAGCATGGCCGTACCGGGGCTGATCGCCCCGGCCGAGATCGGCGGGCGCCTGCTGATCGACGGCGGGCTCACGCGCAACCTGCCGGTCGATGTCGTGCGGGCGATGGGTGCCGACATCGTGATCGCGGTCAACCTCGGCACGCCGCTGCTGCGCAGGGACCAGCTCGACGGGCTGCTCGGTGTCAGCGTGCAGATGCTGAACATCCTGACCGAACAGAACGTACGCGCCTCGCTGGCGGAGCTGCGCCCGCAGGATGTGCTGATCGAGCCCGCACTCGGGGACTACTCCGCCGGTGACTTCAACAACATGGAAAAGACGGTGCCGATCGGCATCGCTGCAGCACGCCTTGTCGCGGCGCGCCTGCAGGCCCTGGCACTGTCGCCGCAGGCCTATGCCGCGCTGCGCAGTGCGCAGTCGGTGCAGGTGCTGGTCGACCGCCGGCCGATCGACGAGATCCGGATCGAGGGCCTGTCGCGCGTGAACCCGGCGGTGGTCGCCAATGCGCTCAACACGAAGGTGGGCAGTCCGGTCGACCAGGCGGTGCTCGACGCCGACCTGCGACGCGTGTTCGGACGCGGCGAGTTCGAGCACGTCCGCTACAACCTGCTGGACGAGCCCGGCCGGCGGGTGCTGTCGATCCGCGCGCCGGAGAAGTCATGGGGTCCGCAGTACCTGCGCTTCGGCCTGGGCCTGTCCAGCGACCTGCATGGCGAAAGCTATTTCAACCTGCTCGCCAGCTACCGCCGGGAATGGATCAACGCGCTCGGTGCGGAATGGCGCACCGATGTCCAGCTGGGCCACGACAACCGCTTCGTGTCCGAGTTCTATCAGCCGCTGACCGTCGAGCAGTCGCTGTTCGTCGCGCCGCGGGTGGAGGTCGGCCGGCGGCCTGTGCCGCTGTACCGCGGCGACACCCGGGTCGGAAGCCTGGACGAGGCCGTGGAGCGCGTGGCGCTGGACCTCGGCAGCCAGATCAGCGGCCATGTGGAAACCCGGATCGGCGTGCTGGCCGGGCAGAAACGGCTGGCCGTGGACACGGGTGCGATCGTACTGCCGCCTTCGCTGAGCGCAGTCAGCGAAGGCGCGTTCACCGGCCGCATCCTGGTCGACCGGCTGGACAGCGTGCGCTTCTCGCGCAGTGGCTACAGTGCGGCAATCAACCTGTTCGGCTCGCGCACCGCGCTTGGCGCCGATGCCGGCTACACACGATTCGATGTCGACCTGCTGAGTGCGGGCTCGACCGGTGCACATACCTTCCAGGTGGGCCTGCGCAGCAGCGGGGCGCTCGGCGGCGCGCCGCTGCCGCTGAACGACCTGGTGCAATGGGGCGGCTTCCAGAGACAGTCGGGCTATCGCGACGGGCAGTTGCTCGGCCAGGGGCTCGACTACGGCCGCGTCACCTACCTCAACCAGCTGATCAAGCGCGGGCTGCTCGATGGTGCCTATGTCGGTGCGTCGCTCGAAGCCGGAAAGATCCGCGGCCCGCTGTTCGTGGAGTCGCCGAGCGGCCTGCTCGTGTCGGGCTCGGTGTTCGTTGCGATGGATACCTTGCTTGGTCCGGTGTACCTGGCCTGGGGGCGGGCGCGCGACGGCAACAGCTCGTACTACCTTTACCTCGGCCGGCCGTGAGCCCTTCCGGGGGGATGGCCGGGGGCAGCGGCCGTGCAGATGGCCGGGCATGGCAGGCCTCGGCAGCACGAGCTGGCATTACAATGCGCCAATGAAACTCTCCGTACTCGACCAGTCCCCGATCATCAGCGGCCACACGCCGGCGCAGGCCATCGCCGAGACGATCGCCCTTGCCCGCGCGGCGGAGTCGCTGGG
>CAMDXD010000170.1 GCA_945877995.1 Bordetella parapertussis | reverse complement strand
CGCGCCTCGCGCCGGAACACGATCACATGATCGGCCTCCACCCGGATGCCGATCTGCTCGCCGATGGCATGGTCGTGGTGGCTGGGTACGACCGACAGTGCCTCGCGCCCGTCCGGCAGCGCCAGCGTATAGAGGATGTCCGCGCCCCTGAACGCCTTGTGGACGACGCGAGCCTTCAGCGGGCTGGCGTCGTCGTGCACGATGTCATCGGGCCGTAGCAGCACTTCGACGTCGCAGTCGTTCACGCAGCCCGCGCAGCCCTTGCCGCATTCACCCGGCAGGTCGCCGGTGAGCTTGCCGATGCCGATGTCGATGCGGTGGTCTTCTAGCACCGTGCCCTGCAGGAACACGCCCTTGCCGATGAAATCGGCCACCACGTGGTTGGCGGGGCGGTGGTACAGGTTGTACGGTGTGTCCCATTGCGCGAGGCGACCGCGGTGCAGGATGCCGATCTCGTCGGCCACTGCGAAAGCTTCTGACTGGTCGTGGGTGACGAGGATCGCGGTCGTTCCCTGCTGCTTGAGGATCTCGCGAACCTCCTGGCCGAGCCGCTCGCGCATCTCGACATCGAGGTTGGAGAACGGTTCGTCCAGGAGCAGCAGTTCCGGCCGCGGGGCGAGGGCCCGGGCGAGCGCCACCCGCTGCTGCTGGCCGCCCGACAGTTCATGCGCAAAGCGCTCGCCGGAGTCTGCGAGGCCGATCACCTCGAGCAGTTCCGTCACGCGTGCCGTTCGCTGCACGGCCGTCATCGTGCGCAGCCCGAAGCCGATATTGCCGGCGACTGTCAGGTGTGGGAACAGTGCATAGTCCTGGAACACCATGCCGACCTGGCGTTTCTCGGGCGGCACCTGGCGTCCGGCACTGGACACCTCGATGCCGTTGATCAGGATCCGCCCGGCCGCCACCGGCTCGAACCCCGCGATGCAGCGCAGGACCGTGGTCTTGCCGCAGCCGCTGGCGCCGAGCAGGCAACCGATCTGGCCTCGCGCGAGCGAGAACGACAGGTCGTCGAACACGCCGACAGCGCCGTAGGCATGGCTGACCTTGTCGAGGCGGAGGACGGAATCCATCGGGCGGCAGTGACTGGGCTTAAATGAGAACGATTCGCTTTTCATTATAGCCGAGCTGGGGCAGAATCCGCGTCCAGTACCCACTTGCCGCCCCGCCGCGCAGCCACCTGCGACCGGCGGGCCGCCGCACCGATGCCGCGCGCGCTGAAGTCACCGCTGGTCCTGCTTGCCCTGCTGCTTGCGCTGGTTGCCTCGATACCCGTGCTGTCGGTCGTGTCCAGCCTGTCTGCCAGCGGCACCGGTGGCGTATGGCGGCACCTGATCGACACGGTGCTGGTCGACTATGTCGTGAACACGCTGGCGCTGCTGGTCGCGGTCGGCATCGGCGTCGCGGCGATCGGGGTAGGCACGGCCTGGCTGGTGACGATGCTCGATTTCCCGGGACGGCGCCTGTTCGAATGGCTGCTGGTACTCCCGCTCGCGATGCCGGCCTACGTGATGGCCTACGCGTACACCGACCTGCTCCAGTTCACCGGGCCCGTGCAGACCCTGCTGCGCGAGACCTTCGGATGGGGGCGGCAGGACTACTGGTTTCCCGAGATCCGTTCGCTGGCTGGCGCCGCCGCGATGTTCGTGTTCGTGCTCTATCCTTATGTCTATCTGCTCGCGCGCACCGCGTTTGCCGAACGCTCGGGCAGCGTGCTCGAGGTGAGCCGCAGCCTCGGCTTTGGTCCCTGGGCCACGTTCTTCCGGCTGTCCCTGCCGCTGGCGCGGCCGGCGATCGCCGGCGGCGTTGCGCTAACTGCGATGGAGACGCTGGCCGATTACGGCACCGTGTCCTACTTTTCGGTGCAGACCTTCACGACCGGCATCTATCGCGCGTGGCTTTCGCTGGGCGACCGGCTGGCGGCCGCACAGCTTGCATGCGCGCTGCTGTCGTTCGTGCTGGTCGTGCTGCTGGTCGAACGATCGACCCGGGGCCGCGCGAGCTATGCGACGGTCGGTGGTCGGAGCCGGCCGGTGATGGCGTTGCGCCTGTCCGGAGGCGCAGCAGTGCTCGCCATCGCCGCCTGCCTGGTGCCGGTGAGCGTCGGTTTCCTGCTGCCCGCCGCGACCCTGCTGCACCTGGCGATCGACGCCCGTGCCGACCATTCGTTCGACCTGTACGTGCACCTGGCGATCAACAGCTTCACGCTGTCCGGGATCACGGCCGTGCTGGCGGTCACGATCGCAACCAGCCTCGCGTACGCATTGCGCCTGCATCGCAGCCGGCTCACCCTGGCCGCGAACCGCGTGGTCGGGCTCGGCTATGCGGTGCCCGGCGCGGTGATCGCGGTCGGCATCCTGATCCCGCTTGCGACGCTCGACAACTGGCTCGACGCCCTGATGCGCGATCGGTTCGGCATCGCCACTGGCCTGCTGTTCACCGGAACCGTCGCGGCACTGGTCTATGCTTATCTGGTGCGTTTCCTCGGCGTGGCACAGGAGGCAATCGATACCGGGCTGGGCAAGATCACGCGGTCGATGGACGATGCCGCCCGGTCGCTCGGGCTCGGCGCCGGGGCGACGCTCTGGCGCGTGCACCGGCCGCTGATGTGGACCAGCCTGCTCACTGCCGCGCTGCTGGTGTTCGTCGACGTGATGAAGGAACTGCCGGCGACACTGGTGATCCGTCCGTTCAACTTCGACACGCTGGCGACCCAGGCCTACACCTTTGCCTCGGATGAAAGGCTGGGGCAGGCGGCGGTCGCCTCGCTGGTCATCGTGGTGGTCGGCATGCTGCCGGTGATGCTGCTGACCCGAACGATGCGCATCCGTATCGCCCGGGTCAGTCCAGCTGCAGCCGGGTCGCAAACGCGTCCGGAAGCAGCCTGACGTCTGACAGTACGATCGACTTGCGGGCGGCGTTCACCCGCAACACCCAGCCGGACCGCGCGCGGGTGACCTGGGCGATGCTGCCGGGTCCTGCAGGTGTGCGGCGCCCCGGGTCGCGCGGCGTCAGTTCGACGTCCACGGCGTAGCGTTCGTGCAGCAGTTCGGCGAGGCTCCACGCGGTGCGCCGGCCTGGCCGGTCGCCGTTACGGCAGCCGCCGGCGTGGCCACCGGAGCCGGTGCTGCCTCCGACCTTGCCGACGTGACGCTCGGGGTGGCCATCGCGATGCATGCCGTCAGGACGAGGCCAGTGGCACAGAGCACGGCGCTACGCCATGGCCGGGTGGCGCAGGCCCGGTTCACTGCCGCCTGCCAGCGGCGCTACTTCCAGCCGACCCGGTCGAGGATCCTCTGCGCGAGGGCCTGGTTGCGGCCGAGCACGCCGATGTTGAACGACTCCGCCTTGAACTTGCCGAGCGAGGCGAGTTCCGGATTCCGGGCGACGGCGGAAGAGACCACCGGCCATTCGTTGTTGCCGTCTGCAAAATGGATCTGCGCTTCATCGCTGGCGAGGTATTCGAGGAAAAGCCGGGCGGCCACCGGGTTCGGTGCGGTGCGAAGCATCCCCGCGCCCGACACGTTTACATGCGTACCGGAAGATGCCTGGTTTGGGAACGACACCGCGACCCGCTCAACCAGTTGCCGATCCTGTGGACGCAACGATTTCATCAACCGTACATAGTAGTAAGTGTTGACCACCGCGACATCGCATTCCCCGGCGCCGACACCGAGCAGCTGGTCGGTATCCCCGCCGCGCGGCGAGCGGGCGAGGTTGGCGACCACGCCGCGAGCCCATTCCTCGGCCTTCGCCTCGCCCAGGCGCTCGATCATGGAGGCCATCAGCGACAGGTTGTAGACGTGGTTGCTGGCACGGATGCAGAGCCGGCCCTTGAACCGGGGATGTGCGAGATCCTCGTAGTTCGCGACCTCCTCCGGTCGAACCGTCTTACGGTTGTATGCGATCACGCGTGCGCGCGTGGAGAATCCGAACCATGTTCCTGCCAGCGTGCGCAGCTGGGGCGGAATCCGCGAATTGAGCACTGGCGAATCCAGCGGCTGGAACAGGTCGAGCTGCTCGGCGCGCCAGAGGCGGCCGGCGTCCACCGTGATGAATATGTCCGCCGGGCTGTTGCGGCCTTCGTTGCGTACGCGTTCGAGCAGCGCATCCTCGCCCGCTTCGATACGGTTGATCTTGATCCCGGTCTTGCGCGTGAAGCCCGTGTAAAGCGCCTCGTCTGTCTGATAATGACGCGCGGTGTAAAGGTTCAGGGCCTTGTCGGTCTGGGCTGCGGCGGGCGCGGCGGCCAGGACGGCAGCCGCGGCGCAGAGGGCCCCTGCCAGCGGCATCGACAGCAGGCGGTACAGTGCACTGTTGCGCATGGAATTCTCGATCTCGGGCTGTGGACGTGTTCACGCAGGGGCGGAACAGCGTCGGCCAGATGCGTCGTCTACAGGATGTTAACAATAGGAATTCGCGGTTGTAAATGATAAAGATTCGCATTGACAGGCTGCTCAGGCAGTCCGTGGCATGCTTCGCGGCGCTCTGTCTGCTGGCCGCCGGATGTGCACATCGTCCGCCCGCGCCGGGACGGGATGCTGCCGTGCCCAGCCCGCCGGTGGCGCCGGCCATGCGCCCGCCGGGCGGGTTTTCGCAGCAGCCCCGACCCGAACCGGTGGCCACCGCGCCGCGGATCGGGCTCGCGCTCGGTGGAGGGGCGGCGCGCGGCTTCGCTCATGTCGGCGTGATCATGGTGCTCGAGCAGGCCGGCATCGTGCCCGACTACGTGACGGGCACCAGTGCTGGCGCGGTCGTCGGCGCGATCTACGCGGCCGGCTATCGATCGGCCGACCTGCTTCGGATCGCCAGGCAACTGGTTGAGGCCGACGTGCGCGATTTCGCGCTGCCCGACCGCGGCTTCGTGCGCGGCGAGCGCCTCCAGTCGTTCATCAACCGGACGGTGCAGGACCGGCCGATCGAGAAGCTGAACATTCCCTTCGCCGCGGTGGCCACCGACCTGCAGTCCGGCGAGGGCATCGTCTACCGCCGGGGCGACACCGGCCTGTCGGTGCGGGCATCGAGCGCGGTACCCGGCGTGTTCCGTCCGGTGCTGATCGGCGACCGGCAGATGGTGGACGGTGGCCTTACCCATCCCATCCCGGTCAGGGCTGCGCGTGCCCTCGGCGCGGAACTGGTGATAGCGGTCGACATATCGAGCCAGCCACAGTTCGCCCGGATCGCCGGTTCGATCGACATCCTGTTGCAGGCCTTCACGATCATGGGACGCGCGCTCGGGGCTTCCGAACTGGCCGAGGCCGACGTGGTGATCCGTCCCGCGATCGGGCAAATAGGCTCTACCGATTTCGAAAGCCGGCACTTGGCGATCGAGCAGGGACAGCGTGCCGCCCGTTCCGCGCTGCCGGAGATCCGACGCCGGATCGAGGCTGCGACCCGGCGGCTCAGCCCGCCAGGCGACGCGCTCCGTTGAAGCGGCTGGCCCAGTACTGCCCGTCCATGTTCACGATATGCACGCGGCCGCCACGGCTGGGTGCATGGATGAAGCGTCCATCGCCGACATAGATGCCGACGTGCGAGAACCGTTTGCCGCGGGTATTGAAGAAAACGAGGTCGCCCGGTTCCAGTTCTCCCTGGCCGACGCTGGTACCCATCCGGGCCATCTCGTACGAATTGTGCGGCAACAATCGTCCGGTTACCCGGTCGAACACGTAGCGGACCAGGCCGCTGCAGTCGAATCCGGTATCCGGGTTTCGGCCCCCGAAGGTGTAGCGGATGCCGATCATGCCCATCGCCTGCATCGCCATCTCCTGCGCCGAGTTCAGCGCGCGGTCGGCGAGACTCTGGACGGCGGCTGGTTCCGGGGCGGCTGGTTCGGTTCCGCCCACGACGATCGTGTCAGGGCGTACTTCCTGCGCGCGGGCGCTGTCGATGCCCTGCAGCGACAGCAGGCTGCCTGCCGCGACGATGGCAACCATGCTGAGGCTGCGGCGTGCGAGCGATCGGCATGCGGCAAGGGATATCCAGAGCTCTGCAAAAGACCCAGCGGATCGGGCGGGGAAAAGAGGCATGTTCTGAAGATCCTTTCAGAGATGCTTGATTACCAAGCAGAATTCTGAGTTTTGCGGCACTATCGGAAAGAACCTGCGCCCCCGGGACGTCCCCCACCTGCAGTTCGGCAATGCTTACCCTTCCGAACGCGGCGCAGAATGCCACAGCCTGTCGTCGATGGCAATCCGTCCCCGACGAACCGGGCCTTCTGCTCAGGCTGTGTCCGACACAGCACGGCAGGGAGGATGCGATGAGACATCTCAGGTACGGTCATCTTGTGCGCAGCCGGTACGCCGCCCTGGCGTCGCTCCTGCTGCTGGCCACACAACCGCTGGCGCTGGCCCAGTCGCTGGTGATGGGCATCCTGCCGCTGCGCTACCGCACGGCCGACCAGATGGTGCCGTTGATCCGCCCACTGGTGCCTGCGCCCGGCACGGTGAGCGGCATCCAGAACCAGCTGATCGTGCACACCACGGCGCAGAACCTGGCGGAAATCCGTGCGGTACTCGAGCGCATCGACACGATGCCGCGCCGGCTGTTGATCAGCGTTCGCCAGGATGTCGACCAGGCGTCTGGTGCCGATGGGGTCGCCGTCGGCGTACGGGCCTATTCCACCGCGCGCAGCGGCACCGACCGGGCGACCCAGCAGGTGCAGGCGCTCGAAGGACAGCCGGCCATGATCCAGGCCGGGCGATCGATCCCGGTGCCGGTACGGCAGATCGCAAGGGGCCCATCCGGCCTGCAGGCGATCGATACCGTCGAGTATCGTGAGGTGTCCACCGGCTTCCAGGTCGTCGTGCGCCTGTCCGGCGACGAGGTGATGCTCGACATCCTGCCCCAGCGGCAGGCGATCGCCCAGGGGGCCGGGCCCGGGACGGTCGATACGCAGCAGCTCTCCACGACCGCACGCGGCCGCCTGGGCGAATGGATCGACCTCGGCGGGACGGTCCGGCGCTCGGACGACCGTCAGTCGGTGCTGCTGGGCCGTACCACGTCTTCCGCGGCGGAAGAGCGACGGGTGCAGGTCATGGTGGAGGAGCTGCGGTGAACGCCCGGACCGGGCGGGGCGGGTACCCCTGGATCCGCTGACCCACCTGCTGGCCGGCCTGCTGGTCGCGCTGGCGGTAGAACCGGCACGCGCCAGGGCAGGTGCCGTTGGCCGTCCGTCCTGGCTGTCTGCCGGCGCTGTGGCCGGCGTACTGCCCGACCTCGCGCACCTGTCGCGCGTCGTTGACCCATTTGCCGTCCTCGCGTCCGCAGGCGCGTGGACGCATTCCCTGCTGGTGCTGCCGGTGCTGGCGCTGGCGCTTGCTGCGCTGTTCGCACGGATCGCCCGGCGGCCCAGGCTGTGGCCCGTGTTTCTGTTCGTCATCGGGCCCGCGCTGCTGGTCCACCTCGGCCTTGACCTGGTCACGGCGTCCGGCCTCCGGCCCTGGCATCCAGTCGCCGAAAGCCGTTACGCCGTTCCTCTGCTGTTTCCGGTGGACCCTTGGATCACCGCCATGGTGGCGGCCGCCGTGATCGTCGCGTGGTGCCGGCCGATGCTCGGGCGGTGGGCCGCCCTCGCGGCGCTCGCGGCTGCGACGGGTTATCTTGCACTGCTCTGGCAGTGGCGCGCGGAGGCGCTGGACGCCGGCGCCGCGATCGCGTCGCGCTATCCATCCGGTGACGCGCAGGTCCATGCATTTCCGCAGCCGTTCTCGCCACGCAACTGGCAGGTGCTGGTGGCCCATGGTGAGGCCTTCGACCTTGCCTGGATGAAGGTCGGCGCACGGCCGGTCGTGCCCGCCAGGACGGTCCCGGCCGAGTCCCACCATGGCGCGCCCGAAGCCCCGACGAATGTCGCGGCGATGCCGGGCGGTCCGAGCGTTGGCGAGCCGCTGTCCGCGCGCGCGGCGCTGGCCGGGCTGAGTGCGGCGTATGCCGAGCCTGCGCAGGCCCGATGGGTGCAGGTGTTCCGCTTCGGCG
>CAMDXD010000169.1 GCA_945877995.1 Bordetella parapertussis | reverse complement strand
ATGATGGCGCTCGACCAGTTCGTGCTCTGGGTCAACGCGAAGAATCCGGCCCGGTCGGCGGCCGAGTTCATCGAGCAGGTGCGTGCCTCTGGTGGCAAGTCGCGCATGGGCGGCACCGGCGCCCGCCAGGAAGACCAGATCATCACGGTCAGCATCGAGCGCGCGGCCAAGGTGAAGTTCATCTACATCCCGTTCAAGGGTGGCGGCGAGGTAGCGACCCAACTGGTTGGCGGCCATGTCGATTCCACGGTGAACAACCCGATCGAGGCGGTGGCGCAGTGGCGCGCAGGCGGGCTGCGTCCGTTGTGCGTGTTCGACGATGAGCGCATGCCATACACGGCGCGCGTCACCGACACGATGTCCTGGAACGACATCCCGACCTGCCGGGAAGCCGGCGTTCCCACCGATTACGTGATGCTGCGTGGCATCTTCATGCCGGGTGGGGTGACGCCGGCGCAGCGCGACTACTTTGTCGGCCTGATGCGCCGGGTGCGTGAAACCCCCGAGTGGAAGCGGTTCATCGCCGAGGGGGCGTTCAACCCGACGGCACTCGAGGGTGACGCATTCACGAAGTGGCTCGCACGTGCCAAGGAAGAGCACCGGGCCTTGATGAAGGAAGCCGGCTGGGTCACGAAGTAACCTGCCCGTCGGCGCTGGAGCGACCATGGCTCGACCGGAAGACGACGAAGCTGGCGCAGTCAGCGTGGCGACGATGGAGATCATCGTCGCGGCGCTGTTCTTAGCGTTCGGTGCAGTGGTGATGTTCGACAGCTACCGGATCGGCGCATCCTGGGCAAGCGACGGCCCCGAGTCGGGCTATTTTCCCTTCTACACGGGCCTGATCATCTGCGTCTCGGCGCTCGTGCTGCTGGTGCAGGGCCTGCGCCAACAGGCGCGCGTCGCGCTGGCGTTCGTCGAGGCCGGGCCGCTGCGGCAGGTGGCGCTGGTGTTCTTCCCGGCCCTGGTCTACGTCGGCGGGATCCAGCTGGCCGGCATCTACGTCGCCTCCACGGTCTACATCGCGCTGTTCATGGTGTTCCTCGGCCACTACACCTGGTTGCGCAGTGGCGCAGTCGGGCTGTCGGTCGGCCTGTCCGCATTCCTGCTGTTCGAGCGCTGGTTCCAGATTCCGCTGCCCAAGGGCTTCGTCGAGCGGGCGCTGGGCTTCTAGCCAGGTCGATGGCGATTACCGGGGTATCCGATGGATGAACTGCAGTCGCTGATGCACGGCTTCGCGATCGCGATGACCTGGCAGAACCTGATGCTGATGTTCCTCGGCATCATCCTCGGGGTGCTGATCGGCGTGCTGCCCGGGCTGGGCGGTGCCAACGGCATCGCGATCCTGCTGCCGCTGACCTTCACCATGTCGCCGACCTCGGCGATCATCCTGCTGTCGTGCATCTACTGGGGTGCGCTGTTCGGCGGTGCTATCACCTCCATCCTGTTCAACATCCCGGGCGAGCCGTGGTCGGTGGCCACCACTTTCGACGGGCATCCGATGGCGCGCCAGGGCCGGGCCGGCGAGGCGCTGACCGCGGCCTTCACCGGATCGTTCATCGGCGCCTTCTTCGCGGTGGTGATGATCACCTTCCTCGCGCCGATGGTTGCGCAGTTCGCGCTGCGTTTCGGTCCTCCGGAATACTTCGCGGTCTACCTGCTCGCGTTCTGCAGCTTCGTCGGCATGGGCAAGGGATCGCCCTGGAAGACCATCGCCGCGATGATGCTCGGCTTCGCGTTGGCTGCGGTCGGCATGGATTCGGTCACCGGCCAGCTGCGCATGACCTTTGGCAGCACCGAACTGATGCGCGGCTTCGACTTCCTGGTGGCGGTGATCGGCCTGTTCGGCATCGGCGAGATCCTGCTCACGATGGAAGAGGGGCTGCAGTTCAAGGGCCGCAGTGCGAAGATCGATGCCCGGGTGGTCTGGAATACCTGGAAGCAGCTGCCCCGGTTCTGGGCGACGTCCATCCGCTCGGTGCTGATCGGATGCTGGATGGGCGTCACCCCGGGCGGTGCGACCCCGGCGTCGTTCATGAGCTATGGCGTGGCCAGGCAGATGTCGAAGAACGGACACAACTTCGGCAAGGGCGAGATGGAAGGGGTGGTGGCGCCGGAAATCGCCGCACATGCGGCCGGCACTTCGGCGCTGCTGCCGATGCTGGCACTGGGCATCCCCGGGTCGCCCACCGCGGCTGTGCTGCTCGGAGGCCTGCTGATCTGGGGGCTGCAACCGGGGCCGCTGCTGTTCGTCGAGCAGAAAGACTTCGTCTGGGGGCTGATCGCCAGCATGTACCTGGGCAACATCGTCGGGCTGATCGTGGTGCTGACCACCGTGCCGCTGTTCGCCGCCATCCTGCGCATCCCGTTCTCGATCATCGCGCCGGTGATCATCGTGGTGTGCGCGATCGGCGCATACACGGTGAACAACGCGATGCTCGATGTCTGGCTGATGATGTTGTTCGGCGTCGCCGGCTATCTGTTCAAGAAGCTCGACTACCCGATGGCACCGATGGTGCTCGCGCTGGTGCTGGGCGATCGTGCCGAGGATTCGTTCCGGCAGGCGATGCTCATGTCGCAGGGCAGCCTGTCGATCCTCTGGCAGAACTGGCTGGTCGGTGGCATCAGCGCACTGGCGATCGCTCTGCTCCTGTGGCCGTTCCTGGCGCCATTGCGGGCGAGGTTCAGGGGCCTGTCCGGGGCGGCATGAGCGCAGCACGGAACCGGCGTCATGCCTATATCTTGCCGCGCTGCTTCAGCCGGGACAGGGTCTCGGGCGACAGGTTGAGGTAGGCCGCCAGTTCCTTCTTCGGCAGTCGCTCGACCAGTTCCCCGTGCTTGCGGATGAAGCGCGCCACCCGGCCCGGGGCGTCGAGCAGGTGCAGGGTGATGGTGTGGGCCATCACCTCGCTCATCAGCTTCATCACCTCGAACTCGAAATGCACCTTCAGCGCCGGGAAGCGCTCGATGAACCCGACCCACTCCTCCATGCCGAGTGTCGCCGCGCGCACCGGGGTCACCGCCCGGATCGAGAACGGCATCGGCGTACCCAGCCGCCAGGCGGCGTAGCTGGTGTCGAACTCCTGCTCGCTGGCGAAGCGCAGGATCATTTCCTTGCCCTCGGCATTGGACACCACGCGCTTCAGGATGCCGTCGAGGATGAAATACTGCTCCATGCTCACCGCGCCCTGGCACTCGAGCAGCTCGCCTTTGCGGCAGTCGATCACCGACAGAAGCGGTTCGAGTTCCGCCCAGGCCTCGGGGGGCAGGGCGCTCAGGAGCCGGTTCTGGCGCAACTGGAGCCGGATCGCGGCCGCATGGGGGTGCCTGGCTACCGTCGTCATCGCATCGTTCGCTGCATCGCAGCGAAAATACTCCATTCGAGAATGGACGAGTATAAACCGGGGCGGCGACGGTTCTTGACCGTGGTCAATGTGTTCCGGGCGGCTGAAAACCTACAGTCTTGCTCTAGCGCCAGCGGACTCGAAGCGCCGGACTGCGCAAGTCCGCGGCCGTCGACGGCCACGGATGCCTTGCAGCCGCGAGTTCATTCGCCGACGAATGGGGAACCGGGCGTGGCCATGAGCGCCTCATTCCAGTCATGTAACCTCTCCTGAGGAGGGCGCCTCCATGGGCACCGTTGAACCGCAAGTCTCCGCCTCGGCGGACGTAGCGCAAGCCGAACAGATCGACGGCTTCCACCTGGTCATCGACGCGTTGAAGTTGAACGGCATCGATACCGTGTTCGGCCTGCCAGGCATCCCGATCACCGACCTGACGCGCATGCTTCAGGCCGAGGGCATCCGGGTGATCTCGTTCCGGCACGAGCAGAATGCGGGTAATGCGGCGGCGATCGCCGGGTTCATGACGCAGAAGCCGGGGATCTGCCTGACGGTGTCGGCGCCGGGCTTCCTGAACGGCCTGACCGCGCTCGCCAACGCGACCACCAACTGCTTCCCGATGATCCTGATCAGCGGCTCGAGCGAGCGCGAGATCGTCGACCTGCAGCAGGGCGACTACGAGGAAATGGACCAGCTGGCCATCGCCAGGCCACTGTGCAAGGCGGCGTTCCGCGTGCTGCATGCCGAGGACATCGGGGTCGGCGTGGCCCGTGCGATCCGCGCGGCGGTGTCCGGCCGTCCCGGCGGGGTCTACCTCGATCTGCCGGCGAAGCTGTTCGCGCAGACCATGGATGCGCAGGCGGGGCGGTGTTCGCTGATCAAGGTGGTCGATCCGGCGCCGCGCCAGATCCCGGCGCCCGATGCCGTGCAGCGCGCGCTCGACCTGTTGAAGGGCGCGAAGCGGCCGCTGATCCTGCTCGGCAAGGGTGCAGCCTATGCCCAGGCGGATGCCGATATCCGTGCGCTGGTCGAGAAGACCGGCATTCCCTACCTGCCCATGTCCATGGCGAAGGGCCTGCTCCCGGATACCCACGAGCAGTCGGCCGCGGCTGCGCGGTCGTTCGTGCTGCCCGAGGCTGACGTGGTGATGCTGGTGGGCGCGCGCCTGAACTGGCTGCTGTCGCACGGCAAGGGCAAGACCTGGGGGGCCAAGTCGCACAAGGATGTGGGTGGCCAGAAGTTCATCCAGATCGACATCTCGCCGCAGGAGGCCGACAGCAACGTCGCGATCGACGCACCGCTGGTCGGCGATATCGGCTCGTGCGTGTCGGCGTTGCTGGCTGGCATGGGCAGCGGCTGGCAGAAGCCGCCGGCGGAGTGGCTGTCGGCGGTGGCCGACAAGAAGAACCGCAACATCGCGAAGATGGCCGAGACGCTGGCGAAGGATCCCTCGCCGATGAACTTCCACAGCGCGCTCAACGTGGTGCGCGACATCTTCAAGGCGAATCCGGACGCGATCATGGTGAACGAGGGCGCCAATGCGCTCGACTTCACGCGCAGCATCGTCGACATGTACAAGCCGCGCAAGCGGCTCGACGTCGGCACCTGGGGCGTGATGGGGATCGGGATGGGCTTTGCCGTGGCGGCCGCCGTGGTCAGCGGCGAGCAGGTCATCGCGATCGAGGGCGACAGCGCGTTCGGCTTCTCCGGCATGGAAGTCGAGACGATCTGCCGCTACAACCTGCCAGTCTGCATCGTCGTCTTCAACAACAACGGCGTCTATCGGGGCACCGATGTCAATCCGTCGGGCAGCGCCGACATGGCGCCTACCGTGTTCGTGAAGGGCGCGCGCTATGACAAGCTGATGGAGGCCTTCGGCGGCACCGGCGTGCATGCGACGACGCCCGCCGAACTGCGCGCGGCGATGGAAGAGGCCGTACGGTCCCGGCGCCCGACTCTCATCAACGCAGTTATCGACGAGACGGCGGGCACGGAAAGCGGACGCATCACCAGCCTCAACCCGTCGGCCGCGAAGAAGAAGTAAAAACACGAACATGTGGAACATGGGGTCAGGTCTTAGACCTGCCCCCCCGCACAGGAGGTGACATGCAAGCTCTGAAGGACGTTCGCATTCTCGACATGACCCATGTGCAGGCGGGGCCCACCTGCTCGCAGTTGCTCGCCTGGATGGGCGCCGACGTGATCAAGTTCGAGCCGCCCCAGGGTGACGCGACGCGAGGCCAGCTGCGTGACGTGCCCGGTGCCGACAGCCTCTATTTCACGATGCTCAACTGCAACAAGCGTTCGATCACCGTGAACATGAAGACGGCCGAGGGCCGGCAGGTGTTCACCGACCTGCTGAAGACCTGCGACATCGTGATGGAAAACTTTGGCCCGGGCGTGCTCGACCGCCTCGGCTTCACCTGGGAAAAGGTCCACGAGATCAACCCGCGCATCGTCATGGGTTCGATCAAGGGATTCGGTTCCTCCGGTCCGTACGCCGACTTCAAGGCCTACGAGAACGTGGCGCAGGCGATGGGCGGGGCGATGAGCACCACCGGCGTGCCCGACGGCCCGCCGTTCGTCACGGGCGCGCAGATCGGCGACTCGGGCACCGGCCTGCACCTGGCGATCGGCCTGCTCGCGGCACTCCACCAGCGCGACCGTGACGGCGTGGGCCAGTATGTCGAAGTCGCCATGATGGACGGCGTGATGAACCTCTGCCGCGTCAAGTGGCGCGACCACCAGCGGCTGTGGCATGGCCCGCTGGCCGAGTATTCGGTCGGTACGCACAAGGGCATGGGCGAGACGCCGCGTGCCGGCAACGATTCCGGCGGTGGCCAGCTCGGCAACGCGATCCGCTGCGCGCCCGGCGGCCCGAACGACTTCATCTACGTCGTGGTACAGGAAGCGGTCTGGGTTGCGCTCGCGACGCGCATCGGCCCCGACCTCGGCGAACCCGGCCTCGACACAGACCCGCGCTTCTCGACGATCGACGAGCGCCGCCGCAACCAGGCTTCGATCTGGGAAATGCTCGGCGAGTTCGCGCGCAAGCACGACAAGCGCGAGATGATGGGCATCCTGAATGAGCTGAATGTGCCCTGCGGCCCGATCATGTCCACCGAGGACCTGTTCACCGACGAGCATGTGAAGGGCCGCGAGATGATGGTCGAGCTCGACCATCCGCAGCGCGGCAAGTGGTACAACGTGGGCATGCCGATCAAGCTGTCCGCGTCGCCCGCGAAGATCGAGCGTTCGCCCACGCTGGGCGAACATACCGACGAGGTGCTGACCGCGGTGCTCGGATACGACGCGCAGAAGATCGACGCGCTCAAGACGGCTGGTGCCTTCACCGCGCCGCCGAAGAAGCCGAAATAAGACGGAGGTTGCCCCCATGAAGGTTGTGATCATCGGCCAGCAGGATTTCGGCAAGTCCGTGCTGGAGAAGTTCCTGGAGCGCGGCGACGAGGTCGCAGCGGTGTTCTGCGCCCCGGAAAAGGCGGGCGGCAGGCCCGACCCCCTGAAGGTGGCCGCGGTCGAGAAGGGCCTGACCGTGCACCAGTTCCCGTCGCTGAAGACGCCCGAGGCGGAAGCGGCGATGCGCGGCCTGAACGCAGATATCGGCGTGATGGCCTATGTGCTGCAGTTCGCACCGCAGGCCTTCGTCGGCATTCCCCGCCTGGGCACGATCCAGTACCACCCGTCGCTGTTGCCGAAGTACCGTGGCCCGTCGTCCATCAACTGGCCGATCATCCGCGGCGAGAAGAAGGCCGGCCTGACCATCTTCCGGCCGACCGACGGTCTGGACGAAGGCCCGGTGATCCTGCAGAAGGAATGCGACATCGGACCCGACGAGACGATCGGCGAGGTGTACTTCAACAAGCTGCAACCGATGGGCGTGGCGGCGATGCTCGAGGCGGCCGACCTGGTGTTCGCCGGCAAGCACCGCGAAGTGGTGCAGGACGAGACGTTCGCCACGTACGAAGGCTGGTGCCGTGACGCTGAAGCGCGGATCAACTGGGCGAACCACGTCGATTTTACCTACAACCTGATCCGGGGCTGCAATCCGGCGCCTGGGGCCTGGACGACCCTCGGCGGGAAGAAACTGCAGATCTTCGAGGCACGCAAGCACGCGTACCGCACCTTTGGTGCGACGAAGGGGAAGGTAGGCGAGGTGACCGACGTGTCCGAGAACGGATTCTTCGTCGGCTGCCAGGGCGGGCGTATCGAGGTGCTCCGGGTCAAGCCGGAAGACGGCAAGAAGATGGGTGCCGGCGAATACGCGGCGGGTGGGGCAGTGGCCGCCGGCAGCTTCCTGGGCACCTGAACGACGGCCCGAGGCCGACCCGCCCGCAGGCGGTCCCGCAGCACACGGCGCGCGGGTCGGCTATTGGGTTGTTCGGCGTCGCGGCTGCAGAGATGTCGGCTGTGCTGCGCGAATGCCTCGAGATACTGGCATCATCCCGTGTACGATCCTGCTGATGTTCTTTCGACCCACTGCCGGGTACCTTCCCCGATGACCGACCTTTCCACTGCGTTGACCATGGCCAGCAGCACCGATCCGGGCATGGTGCGCTCCCACAACGAAGACAGCCTTGCCGTCGAGCCCGACATCGGGCTTGCGGTCCTGGCCGACGGCATGGGTGGCTACAACGCC
>CAMDXD010000168.1 GCA_945877995.1 Bordetella parapertussis | reverse complement strand
GCGGCCTTCGACAACCTGAATACCCCGGACGAACTGCGAGCCGCATCCGGCCGACGCTGATGCTTGCACGGGACGTGCGCCGGCGTGCTGCGCGAACGCGTCGCCGAACTGCGGGTCACGCTGGTTTTCGTCACGCATGACCTGAGCGTGGCGAGCTACCTGCGCGTCAGCTCGCGAAGTGCCGTGCGATCATCGCGGCGCCAAGGAGATTCGGATTACGCTCCAGCACCACGTTGACCGGAAATTGCGCCAGCAGGTCGCTGAAGCGCCCCTTGGCCATGAACGCCTGCATGAAGGTGCCGTCGCTTACAGCTTCCATGATCTGCGGAGTAATGCCGCCGGCCAGGAAAATACCGCCGCGCGGCATCAGGGTCAGCGCCAGATTTCCCGCGAGCGAACCATAGGCCCCCAGGAAGATCGACAGTGCGGTACGCGCGATCACATGCCGGCCAACCAGCGCTGCCTCGGTGACCGCTGGTCCGCCGCGCCGTTCCACGTCCTGCACGATGTCGGAGGTCACGGTCGCATGCTTGCGGATGATCAGGAACTCGAAGATGCTGACCAGGCCGGGGCCCGACACCACGCGCTCCCACGAGACATGGCCGAAACGCCCGCGCAGATGCTCCAGCAGTTCGAACTGGATCTCGTCGAAGGGGGCGAAGTCCGCATGTCCGGCTTCGGACGGGTAAGCCAGGTATCCCGACGGCTGGTTCATGGCGAACCCGATACCCAGTCCGCTGCCCGGGGCGATCACCAGCCGCGGCGCGCCGGGCACCCCGTTGCCGGCCTGCAGCCGTGCCAGTTGCGCCGAGGTGATCTGCCCGACGCCATAGGCCGCGGCCTGTACGTCGTTCAGCAACCGCACCGAGGGCAGCGACAGCCGCTGGGCGAGGTCGCGCGCATCGATGTCCCACGACAGGTTGGTCATCCGGCAATGCAGTCCGTCGGTCGGTCCGGCAACCGCCAGCGCTGCGCTCGCGAAATCACCGCCGGCCGCCGTGACCTCGGGCGACGCCATGAATCCGGCGAGGATGTCAGCCAGCGATGCGTGCTGGGCATTGCGGTAGACCGCCTGATGCACCGGTACAGAGGAAAAAACCGTTTCAGCCGTGATGCGGGTGTTGGTCGCGCCGATATCGGCGGCGAGGATCAGACGTTCGGTCATCGCGGCAGACTCCTGTTCCGGATCGGCTTACCGTGATCAGTGTCTCCGATGCGACGGTTCGCCGCAAGCGAGACGACAGGCGGCGAAACGACCGCAGGTCAGGCGGCATCAATGAACGCCCTTGCCCGGTACATCGCTACCGAGGGTTCTTGAGATAATCGATCGGCAGGTAGCGCAAGAACGCGAACGAGGACAGTCCGGCCCCGAAGTCGTCGACTGCGAAGCTGCAGCCCGCCGCATGCAGCTACTGCATGCCTTCAGCATTGCGCGTGAGATTGGCCGCTGCACCGACGGCACGTTTGTCGTCGCGCGACTGCCGCGCCGATCCGGTAGCTGTCGGTCAGGCGATCCATCGAGGCCTGCCGCGCGTTCTCGGCCTCGGCTTCGTGCGAATTGAGTCCGATCAAGCCCTGACGAGCGGGTCCTGCCGATAGAAGTCGGCCAGCTGTCCATACACAGCCGGATACGCACCGTGGAGACGGTCCGGGGCTTCGAAGAATGCCTCGCTGGCGCAGGCGAAGAACTCCGCGGCGTCCTTGCCCGCATAAGGGTCGAGCGGCAAGGCGGCCCACTGGCCGTCAAGCGACGCCAGATCGAGCCCATCCGATACCGCCATCCGGCGCCACGACCGGGAGGCACGGTTTTCCAGCCGTTCCAGCCGTTCCACACGGTCGACGAAGTCGTCGTAGGCCGCGCTGAACGCAGCGTGCCACGCCGAGCGGCTCATGCCGGCATGCAGCGGCGGAATGCCGTCGGCTGCGCCGTCCAGCATGTCAAGCTTGTGCGCGAACTCGTGCAGCACGACGTTGTAGGGCTCGTCAGGGTTGGCGGCCTCCACATCGGCCCAGGACAGGATCACCGGTCCGCCGGCCCACGATTCACCCGAGAGCGGCTCGCGAACCTCATGAACGACGCCGGCGTCATCCACGTGTTCACGCTCGACGATGAACTCGCCCGGATAAACGATCACCTCGATCCAGGGCGCATAGCTGTCGATGCCGAGTTCGAGGATGGGTACGCAAGCCTGCAGCGCGATCGCCAGGCGCATGCCGTCGTCCAGTTCCAGCCCCCCGGCAGCGGTGAACTGCTTGCGATCGAGGAACAGCGTGACCAGTTCCCGCAAACGGCCGGTCGCCGCTGGATCGAGGTGGTCTGCGACCCGACAACGGGCGCTTGCATCTCGCCATGCACCCTCGTCGATCGCCGCACGAGTCAGCGTTCGACGGCGCAGCCACCCGCCCAGGCCGAACATCGCTCAGGGCTGCCGGCGCGGCGCGATCTTCTGCTCGAGATCGCCGAACAGCACCCGCTGCCAGTCGCGCGGCAGCGACACCGCGACCAGCGGCTGCGAGCGGATCTCGACGCGTACCGCCTGCTCCGCGGTGGCGGTCACCCGGATATCGATCCGTTCGCCAGCACTGGTGGACGACGCGCCATGCCGCAGTTCGATCACCCCGCTGTCCGCGTCCGCCTGGACGATGGTCATCTGGCGCTCGGCGGCCGAAGCCATCAGCGCGCCCCAGATGACGTCGAACGGTCGCTTGTACAAGCGCGCAGCCGCCTTGTCGATCGCTGCCGCGCGCTCGCGCTCGCGCGCGATCCGCCCGGGATCGGGGGCACTGCACGCGCCGAGCAGTCCTGCGCAGACCAGCGCGGCGGCGACCGAGCGGACGACCCAGCGAGCCATGCTCAGGCGCCGCCCGGTGCGACCGGCGGCAGCGGGGATGCCTCTGGCAGCGGTTCCGGCGCCGCCTCGCCCGGCCGTGGTGCGAGCGGCTCGCTCCCGAGCGCGCACTCGATGTCGACCTGCTCGATGTGCCGGAACCGGTGCGTGATCTTCTGGCTGCTCACATGGACCTGCTGCACGTCGTCGTTTGCCTGGCGGATATGGTTTGCGAGTTGCTGCATGCGATGGTCGAAGCGTTCGAAGTCGCGCGCGAGCTTCGCCAGGGCGTCCTTGATCACGGCACGCGCGGTGTTCAGGATGGCCATGAGCGTCGTCGGCGACGTGATCCAGACATGCCGCCTCTGCGCGTGTTCGACGAGTTCAGGGTGGTGCGCATGGATCTCGGCGAACACCGCTTCGGCCGGCACGAACATCACCGCGCCGTCGCTGGTCTCGCCGCCGATGATGTACTTTTCAGCGATGTCGTCGATGTGTTTCTTCACGTCGACCTTGAAGCGGCGCAGGGCGGCCTGGCGTTCTGCTTCCGGCTGGTCGGCCGCGAATCCCGCCCGGTAGTTCTCGAGCGGAAACTTCGAATCCACCGCCACCTTGCCGGTCGGCTCGGGCAGCCTGAGCAGGCAGTCGACACGCGCATGGTTGGAGAGCGTGCACTGCATCTCGAATGCGCCGGGCGGCAGGCTGTTGCGCACGATCGCCTCGAGTTGCACCTCGCCGAAAGCGCCGCGCGCGCGCTTGTCGCCGAGCAGTTCCTGCAGGCTGACCACATTGGTGGTGAGCCCGTCGATCTTCTTCTGTGCCTCGTCGATCGTCGCCAGGCGCGCCATCACGCTGGCGAAGGTTTCGTTGGTGCGCTTGAAACCGTCGTCCAGTCGCTCGCCGACCTTGCCGCTGATCTCGCCCAGCCGGCCTTCGACCGATTTCGACAGGGCATCGACCTGCGTCACCAGCTGCTGGGTCAGGTTACGCACCATCGATTGCGCGGACTCGCTCTGCGCCCTGCCCTGCGCCGAGAGCGTTTCATGCAGCCGGGTCAGGGTCTCGGTACGCATGCCGTCGAGCCGCGACTGCACGCCGGCGGACATCTCGGCCAGCCGCTGCACCATCGACTCGCGATTGGCGGCAAGATCGCGTCCCTGCGCGAGCTGCAGGATCTGGATCGACTCGCGTGTCTGCTGCAGTTCCTGCGACACGCTTGCCCGGACGAGGTCGGCCTGCGTCGCATGACTGACCGACAGGCGGTCGGCGGAACCGGCGAGGGCCTGGTTGAGGTCGACCAGCATCGCGCGATGCTTCTCGTCGAGCAGCGTCGCGAGTTCATCGGGCGCGCGCGCAAGCGACCGCTGCAGTTGCCCCAGCTTCAGCGCGAGCCACGTGAACGCGACCAGCGCGAAGAGCGCGAGCAACGCGAGCAGAACTTCGATCATCACCGCGGGCATCGCTGGGGACATGGCCGAGCCAGTATAACAAGCGACCTGCGGGTCCCGCCGCCTGCGATTGCGCTGGCTATAGCCGGCGCAGGGTCGCCAGCGGTGGCGCGTTGGTCGTGCCTAGCGTTCCCACCCAACCGGCCGCGCCGACCAGCACCGCGCCGCCGGCAAGCCCGGACACCCACACCCAGGGATCGAAGGTGAACGGGACGCCGAGCACGAATCGGCCCAGCGCCCAGGCAAGCGCACTCGCACCGAACGCCGCCACCAGCCCGGACAGCGCACCGATTGCGGTGAACTCGGCCAGCTGCACCACCTGCAGCTGGCGCCGGGAACCGCCGAGCGTGCGGATGATCGCGCCTTCGAACACGCGCTCGTCCCGGGTCGAGGCGATCGCCGCATAGAGCACGACGAGCCCTGCGAGGAGCGTGAACAGGAACAGGAACTCGACCGCCTTCGACACCTGCTCGATCATTGCCTGTACCCGGGACAGGATCGAGGCGACGTCGATCACCAGCAGGTTCGGGAACTCCCTGATCAGTGCATTGGTGAAGCCCTCGCGTCCCTCCGGGAGGCGGAATGCCGTGATGTAGCTGACCGGCAGGCCATCGAGCGCGCCCGGGGACGCGACCACGAAGAAGTTGGTCCGGAACGAATCCCAGTCGACCCGGCGCAGGCTGGCTACCGTGAACTCACGGCGCGTTCCGGCGACGTCGTAGACGACGGTGTCGCCCAGCCGGATGCCGATGCGCTCGGCGATGCCCTGCTCGAACGAGAGCAGTGAAGCGCCCTTGTCGGCCGGCGTCCACCAGCGTCCGGCAAGAATCAGGTTGTCGGTGGGCAGTTCTGCCGTGAACGACATGTTGAATTCGCGATCGACCAGGCGCCGAGTGCGCTCATCGGCGTAATCGGATGGCTGTACCAGCCGGCCGTTCAGCGCCACCAGCCGGCCGCGCACCATCGGCTGTACCCTCGGTGTCGCGAGCCCCTCCCGCGCATGGAAGGCGCGTACCGCATCGACCTGGTCGGGCTGGATGTTCACGAGGAACTGGTTCGGTGTGTCGGCAGGCAGCGATCGACGCCAGTTGTCCAGCAGTTCGCCGCGGACCAGGGTCAGCAGCAGCAGTGCCATCAGGCCCAGCCCGAGCGCCGTCATCTGCACGATGCTGCCCAGTGCGCGGCGATTGAGGTTCGCGATGCCGTAGCGCCAGGTGAACGCGCCGCGCCCCTGGCCGCCGCCGGCGAGACGCCCGGCCGCACGTATCGCGACCCACGCACATCCCGCGCACACCGCAACCATCACGACCGTTCCGCCGAGCATCGCGAGGCCCAGCTTCAGGTCGGCGGCTTCCCACATCACCATCGAGCCGATCGCGGCAAACGCAGCGAACCAGGACAGGAGACTGCCGCGCCCGGGCGCGCCGAGGTCGCGCCGAAGCACGCGCAGTGTCGGCACGGAGGCCAGCGCGATCAGCGGCGGCAGGCCGAAGCCGAGCAGCAGGACGACGCCGGTGACCATTCCCTTCACCGCCGGCCATGGCGTGGGCGGCGGCAGTGCAGACGACACCAGGGAGCCGAGCATCTGGACCAGCACCTGCTGCCCGGCCGCGCCGATCGCACAGCCGAGCGCACTGGCCATCACGCCGAGCAGCAGGAACTGGGTGAGGTAGAGGCCGATCATCTGGCGCTGCGGCGCACCCAGGCAACGCATCATCGCGCAGGCATCGAGATGGCGCTGCAGGAACCGCCGCGCGGCCAGCGCGACGGCCACCCCGGCGAGGATCACGCTGACCAGCGCGGCCAGGCCGAGGAAACGCTCCGCACGCTCGAGCGCGCTGCGCAGTTCCGGCCGCGCCTCGCGCACATCCTCGACCCGCTGCCCGGGCGCCAGGCGCGGCGCGACGAAGGCCCGGTAGCGCGCGATGTCGGCGGGCGGGCCAGCCAGCATCAACCGATGGCTGATCCGGCTCGACGGCTGCACCAGCCCCGTTTCCGGCAGGTCGAGCGCATTCACCACGATCCGCGGTGACATCGACAGGAAGCCGACGCTGGCCTCGGCATCGCGCTCGAACACGCCGCCGATCGTGAAGGAACGATCGCCGAGGTCGATCGACTGCCCGCCGTCGACGCCGAGCAGCGCCACCATGCGGGTATCCACCCAGACCGTGCCCCGTGCGGGGACGCCGCGCGTAGCTACCGCCGGCTCGAGGTGGCGCGGCGACAGCGCGATGTCACCCTTCACCGGATAGCCATCGCCCACGGCGCGTACTTCGGACAACTGGGCACGCTCGCCGACCACCACCATGCTCGGGAAGCGCAGCACCGGTGCCTGCGCCAGCCCCAGACGTGTCGCCTCCTGCACGAGCAGGGGCGCGAGCGGGCGGTCGGACACGACGATCAGGTCTGCCCCGAGCAGTGCATTCGCCTGTTCGATCAGTGCCAGCCGGACGCGGTCGGAGAAGAAGCCGACACTGGTCACCGCGGCGATCGCGACCACCAGCGCGGCGACCAGCACCCGCAGTTCCCCGGCACGCCAGTCGCGCGCGACCAGCCGTGCCGACAGCATCAGCATGCCCTTCATACGGGCGAAACCGCAGGGCCGCAGGAGGCCGGATCGGCCGCTGCCCCGGCCCGGACCGGTGCATCGGACTCATCGGACACCAGTTCGCCCGCCGCGATGCGCAGCCGGCGGCTGCAGCGCCTGGCCAGCTGTTCGTCATGGGTGACCAGCACCAGGGTCGTACCCTGCTCCCGGTTGAGTTCGAATATCAGTTCGATCACGCCGCTGCCAGTGGCTGCATCGAGGTTGCCGGTCGGCTCGTCGGCCATCAGCAGTTTCGGCCGGGTGACGAACGCACGCGCGAGCGCGACCCGCTGCTGCTCGCCGCCGGACAACTGCTTCGGGTAGTGGCCGACGCGGGCAGCCAGGCCCACCCGTGCCAGCAGCGGCAGCGCCTGCTCCCGTGCGTCCGCGCGCCCGGCCAGTTCGAGCGGCAACATCACGTTCTCGAGTGCTGTCAGTGCCGGCAACAGCTGGAACGACTGGAACACGAAACCGATCAGCCGCTGGCGCAGCGCGGCCCGGCCGTCTTCATCCAGCCGGAAGATGTCTTCTCCGTGGACCTCGACCCGCCCCTCGCTCGGCGTATCCAGCCCGGCAAGCAGCCCTAGCAGCGTGGTCTTGCCGGAACCGGAGGCGCCGAGCACGGCGACCGACGCGCCCGCCTCGACTTCGAAACTGACGCTGGACAGAATGAGCAGCGATGACTCGCCGGTGGCGACCCGTTTAGTAAGATGGACTGCCTTCAATGCCGGAGCGTGCCGCTTGTTGTCATCAATCCCGTCATCCATCCCGTCATCCATCCTGTCGTCGATCCGATCTGCGGTAGGCCCGCGCCGCGCCGCCGTTGCGCTGCTGCCTGTCCTGCTGTCTTTGCTGCTGTCGTCCGTGCCCACCGCGATCGCGGCATCGGCCATCCCCGCGCCGGTGCTGATGGTATTCGGCGACAGCCTGTCCGCCGAGTATGGACTGCCGCAGGGCTCGGGCTGGGTCGCCCTGCTCGAGCGCCGCCTGAAATTCGAAAACCTCGGGTGGCAGGTTGTCAATGCGAGCATCAGCGGCGAAACCACGCTCGGTGGTCGAAACCGAATCGATGCAGAACTCGCGCGCCACCGCCCGCAGGCCGTGGTGATTGCGCTCGGCGGCAACGATGGCCTGCGTGGCGTATCACTGGAGACCACGCGCGCCAATCTCGAATACATGGTGGAC
>CAMDXD010000167.1 GCA_945877995.1 Bordetella parapertussis | reverse complement strand
GGTCGAGATCCGCCAGCACAGCACCTGGAAGCTCGAGCCGACAGTGATGTCCTGGCGCACGATCGGGTACACCTTCATCGCCATCAGGTCGAGTGCATTCGAGATTGCACCCATCGAATTCACGGTCACGCCCTTCAGGGCGCCGCGGTGCCGCGACACGTTCACCGCATCGCCGGTCGAGACATCCCTGAACGACTGCTCCACCGCCAGCAATGCATCGGCCATGGTCAGCAGTTCGCGCACATGGGCTTCTTTCAGAAGCGTGGCCATCGGGTTCCTTGTCTCTTTTAGAGCCGGTCATCCGCCCAGCGGTCGATGCCCATGCTCATCAACGCAACGTGCACTCAGATCCGCGAGTAGCGGGCATGATCACCGCTGCTGAGGCCTCTTTACCTCATGTCCGGACCGCATCGGATAACGGATTTAACCCAGGTTTGGCGCACGGACGCAGGCTATCGAACCTGATTCATTTGATCAAACCATGAAACCATGGGGTGGCTGACGGGACTCGAACCCGCGACAACCGGAATCACAATCCGGGACTCTACCAGCTGAGCTACAGCCACCACTGACCTGCTGCTTCCTGATTATAGCGAGCGTTCTGGTTCTGCGCGAATTCCGTGGCGAACCTGGTGTGTCACGCACGAATGGACGCTGGCGTGCCCGGCGCGACTCGAACGCGCAACCGCCGGCTTAGAAGGCCGGTGCTCTATCCGTTTGAGCTACGGGCACCTACGCATTGATTCTACGCGAGTAGCCATCGCATGCCCTGCGTACGCGATCCGTGCAGGCGCGATCATTGCTGCACGCGCTTGCGGGCGTGTCGCGTTCATGCTATCAAACGCGTTTCGCTTTTCTACTGGTTGGCGTTGCAAGCCTTGCGCGTGGCGAAATGGCTGCCAGGGTGGGCACCGTCCTCGTGACTCCCGGAGGGATCATGGCGGTCGATTTCCAGAACAAGGTTGCTCCTTACAAGGCCAAGAAGGACGAGGAGTACATGAACGAGAAGCAGCTCGAGCACTTCCGCAAGATCCTTGCGGCGGTCAAGAGCGAGCTGTGCCACGACGTCGACCGCACCGTGCAGATGATGCAGGACGAAGCAACGATCTTCGCTGACCCCAACGACCGGGCCAGCCAGGAGTCCGACATGGCGCTGGAACTGCGCAACCGCGACCGCGAGCGCAAGCTGATCAAGAAGATCGACGAGACCATCGCCCGCATCGATGCCACCGAATACGGCTACTGCGACAGCTGTGGCATCGAGATCGGCCTCAAGCGACTGGAAGCCCGTCCGACCGCCACCCTGTGCATCGACTGCAAGACACTCGACGAGATGCGCGAGCGCCAGATCGCCAAATAGGGTCTTGCGGCTGCAGGCATGAAAAAAGCCGGGCAAATGCCCGGCTTTTTTCTGGGTCGACAGCCGCGATCAGGCAGCTGGCGCGTCCGCTGCCGCAGCCTTCATGCTCAGCCGCAGGCGGCCCTTCTCGTCGGCCTCGAGCACCTTGACTCGCACCGACTGGCCTTCCTTCAGGTGGTCCGATACGTTGGCTACGCGCTCGTTGGCAATCTGAGAGATGTGCAGCAGGCCATCCTTGCCCGGCAGCACGCTGACGATCGCACCAAAATCGAGCAACTTGAGCACGGTGCCCTCGTAGATCCGGCCGACTTCGACGTCCGCGGTGATTTCCTCGATCCGCGTCTTGGCCAGGGCACTGCCCTCGGCCGAGACGCTGGCGATCGTGACCGTGCCGTCTTCACCGATGTCGATCGAGGTACCGGTCTCTTCGGTCAGCGCACGGATCACCGCCCCACCCTTGCCGATCACGTCGCGGATCTTCTCGGGCTTGATCTTCATCGTGATCATGCGCGGGGCGAAGTTCGAGATTTCCTCGCGTGCGGTCGACATCGAACCGCGCATGATCTCGAGGATATGCATGCGCGCCTCGCGCGCCTGATGCAGCGCGACATTCATGATCTCCTTGGTGATACCGGTGATCTTGATGTCCATCTGCAGCGCCGTTATGCCCTGCTCGGTACCGGCCACCTTGAAATCCATGTCGCCGAGGTGATCTTCGTCGCCGAGGATGTCGGTCAGCACCGCGAAGCGGTTGCCTTCCTTGATCAGGCCCATCGCGATGCCGGCCACGTGCGACTTGACCGGTACGCCAGCGTCCATCAGCGCGAGGCAACCGCCGCAAACTGACGCCATCGAGCTCGAACCGTTCGACTCGGTGATCTCGGACACCACGCGGAACGAGTACGCGAACTCTTCCGGCGTCGGCAGCACGGCCAGCAGTGCGCGCTTGGCCAGCCGACCGTGGCCGATCTCGCGCCGCTTAGGCGAACCCACGCGCCCGGTCTCACCAGTCGCGTAAGGCGGCATGTTGTAGTTCATCATGAAGCGGTCGTGGTACTCACCCTGCAGCGCGTCGATGATCTGTTCGTCGCGTGAGGTGCCGAGCGTGGCAACCACGAGTGCCTGCGTCTCGCCGCGCGTGAAAAGCGCCGAGCCATGGGCGCGCGGCAGCAGGCCGGTGCGGATGTTGATCGGACGCACGGTGCGCGTGTCGCGGCCGTCGATGCGAGGCTCGCCAGACAGCACCTGGTTGCGCACGATGCCCGATTCGATGTCGCCGAAGATGCCCTTGAGCGTCTGCGACGACGGCGCATCGGCCCCTTCGGACAGCGCGGCGATGGTCTTGTCGCGGATCGAGTACACCAGCTTCGAGCGGGTCTGCTTCTCGCGGATCGCGTAGGCCGCGCGCAGGTCGGCTTCGACCATCGCGCGCATGCGCGCGACGAGCGCCTCGTCTTTGGCCGGCGGGGTCCAGTCCCACAGCGGCTTGCCAGCTTCGTCGGCCAGTTCGTTGATCGCATCGATCACCAGCTGCATCTGCTGATGTCCGTAGACCACGGCACCCAGCATCACGTCTTCGGACAGCTCGAGGGCTTCCGATTCGACCATCAGCACTGCTTGCGAGGTGCCAGCGACGACGAGGTTCAGCTGCGAGGTCTTGAGTTCGGTCAGCGTCGGGTTCAGCAGGTATTCACCGTTGGCATAGCCGACGCGGGCGGCGCCGATCGGCCCTTCGAACGGGATGCCCGAGATCGCGAGCGCGGCCGAGGTGCCGATCATCGACAGGACGTCGGAGTCGACTTCGCTGTTCGACGACATCACGGTCGCCACCACCTGGACTTCGTTGAAGAAGCCTTCGGGGAAGAGCGGGCGGATCGGACGGTCGATGAGGCGAGAAGTCAGGATTTCCTTCTCGGAAGGCCGGCCCTCGCGCTTGAAGAATCCGCCGGGAATCTTGCCCGCAGCGTAGGTGCGTTCCTGGTAGTCGACGGTGAGCGGGAAGAAGTCCTTGCCAGGATCGGCCTGCCGCTTGCCCACGACGGTGACCAGCACCACCGTGTCGTCCATGTTCACCATCACGGCGCCATCGGCCTGGCGGGCGATCTCGCCGGTTTCGAGGGTCAGCGTATGCCGGCCCCACTGCAGGGTTTTGCGCACTGGATTCAAGGTCGACCTTTCGAACTCAGTTAAGGCTCATCGTCGATGAGCAGGGAGTTGGGGGATGCGGAAAGAGGTCATCCATGCCCTGACTGCAGCTCGTTTCAGGCGACCTCCGACGTGGCTTTCGAAGCCTTCACCGATCACCGCTGGCTGGCAGCGATCGGGAAGCACCGGCAAAGACATCCACGCCCCGACATGGCCGCAGGCATCGCGTGCGGCCATCAGGGTCTTTACTTGCGCAGCCCGAGGCGTTCGATCAGGCCGCGGTAGCGGGCGAGATCGCGATCCTTCAGGTAATCCAGCAGCTTGCGCCGCTTGCTGACCATCTTCAGCAGGCCACGGCGCGAGTGGTGGTCTTTCATGTTCTTCTGGAAGTGGGAGGTCAGGTCGTTGATGCGGTGCGTGAGCAACGCAACCTGGACTTCCGACGAACCGGTGTCGGCGGTACCACGCTGGTACTCCTTGACGACAACAGCCTTCTGTTCTGCAGTTTGAGCCATGGAAATGAAAAGCCCCGATGTGTTGATTGAGTTAAATAGAAAAGCCCCGGATTTTACTTTGAAATCAGGGGGACACTCAAGTCCTTTCGCTGGGCGGCGGGCGGATTGCGTCGTTTTCGCATGCGACTGGAGATGCCGCGTGGGCAATCAGCCTCATCGGGCGCACGCGCGCAGCCCCGTCGGGCCCGGTGTCGACCGCTCCCACCCCCAGGAAGGCCCTGTCCGAATCGGCCGCGCCGCGCAGGCCAGGCAGGCTCGGCGGACCGTACAGCCGCACGAGGACAGGCGCCTCGTCATCGGCTGGCATCGCGGCCGCGGCCGCCGGGCAAGGCTGCAGCGTGCGACCCTGCAGCAGCCCGAGCGCATCGCTGGCGCACAGCGCGACCGCCGGCAGCGACTGCACCAGGGCATCGGCCGGGCGCAGGTACTGCAGTCGCTGCGGCGGCTCCGCCGCCTCGAGCGCCGCCAGGGTCACCGATGACGCGAGAGTGAACGGCCCCACAGCCGTACGGCGCAGCGCGATCAGGTGTGCGACCGTACCGAGCCGCCCCGCGATCTGCTCGGCCAGCGTACGGACATAGGTACCTTTGCTGCAACTGACGCTGAAGGTCAGGCGCGGACTGTCCCATTCGACGAGGTCGAGCGCGTGGATCGCGACCGCGCGAGGCGCGCGCACCACGTCCCCGCCAGCCCGGGCGATCGCGTAGAGCGGTTGCCCCTGGTGTTTCAGCGCACTGTACATCGGCGGCACCTGTTCCAGCGGGCCCGTCAGCGAGGCCAGGGCAGCCATGACCTGGGCGGCGGTGGCGTCGACCGGCCGCTGCGCGACGACCTTACCCTCGCGGTCGCCGGTGTCCGTAGCCACGCCGAGCAGCGCCGTGGCCAGGTAGGCCTTGTCGGCGTCGAGCAGACCCTGCGCGAACTTGGTCGCATCGCCGAGGCACACCGGCAGCAGCCCGGTGGCCATCGGGTCGAGTGTGCCAGTGTGCCCCGCCTTGGACGCGCTGAAGCTGCGTCGCGCGCGCTGCAGCGCCGCGTTCGAGCTGAGCCCTTCGGGCTTGTCGAGCAGGACCACGCCGTCGATGTCGACGGTTGGCGCCCGGCGGCGCTGGCCGCCGGCCTTGCCAGGAACCATGTTCACCCAACCCCGCTCAGGACTGTGAACCGGGCTCGTTGGCCTGGTCGATCAGCCGCGACAGCCTGACGCCGCGTTCCACTGACTCGTCGTAGGTGAAGTGCAGCTGCGGCACGCTGCGCAGCAGGAGGCGGTGGCCCAGCTGCGCGCGCAGGAAACCGGCTGCGCGCTGCAAGCCTGCCAGCGTGTCGGCCTTGCACGCGTCATCTTCATCGAGCACGGTGAAGAAGATCTTCGCGTGCGCCAGGTCGCCAGTCACCTCGACGTCAGTTATCGTGACCAGCCCGATCTTGGGGTCGTCCACATCGAGGCGGATAAGTCCGGACAGCTCGCGCTGCAGTTGTTCGGCGACCCGCCGCGCCCTGGGATTGGCTCGCCGCACTACAGGGAGCGCTCGACTTCGACCACCTCGAACGCCTCGAGCTGGTCACCGACCGCGATGTCGTTGTAGTTCTTCAGCGACAGGCCGCACTCGAAGCCGGCCTTGACCTCGCGCGCGTCGTCCTTGAAGCGCTTCAGCGAATCGAGTTCCCCGGTATAGACCACAACGTTGTCGCGCAGCAGCCTGATCTGCGCGCCCCGCTTGATCAGGCCCTCGGTCACGTAGCAGCCGGCGACCACGCCGACCTTCGAGATACGGAATACCTGACGGATCTCCACCAGCCCGAGGATCGACTCCTTCCGGTCCGGGGTCAGCATGCCCGACAGCGCAGCCTTCACCTCGTCGACCACGTCATAGATGATGTCGTGGTAGCGGACATTAACGCCGGAACTGTCGATCAGCTTGCGTGCGGTCGCGTCGGCACGCGTGTTGAAGCCGATGACCACCGCCCCCGATGCGAGCGCGAGGTTCACGTCCGACTCGGTGATTGCCCCGACCGCGCTGTGCACGATGGTCACCTTCACCTCGTCGGTTGACAGCTTGAGCAGAGACTGCACCAATGCCTCGACCGAGCCCTGCACGTCCGCCTTGATGACCAGTGCGAGGGATTTCGCCGCGCCCTCGCCGACGTTGTCGAAAAGGTTCTCGAGCTTGGTCGACTGCTGCCTGGCGAGCCGCACATCGCGGAACTTGCCCTGGCGGAACAGCGCGATCTCGCGCGCCCGACGCTCGTCGGACAGAGCAACCACTTCCTCGCCGGCGCTCGGAATGTCGGACAGGCCCTGGATCTCGACCGGGATAGATGGCCCCGCCTCCAGGACCTGCTTGCCGTTCTCGTCGAGCATCGCGCGCACCTTGCCGAACGAGGTGCCGGCCAGGATCACGTCGCCGCGCTTGAGCGTACCCGACTGCACCAGCACGGTGGCGACCGGACCGCGGCCCTTGTCGAGCCGTGCCTCGATCACCAGGCCGCGTGCCGGGGCGACGCGCGGTGCCTTGAGTTCGAGGATCTCGACCTGCAGGAGCAGGCCTTCGAGCAGCTTGTCGATGCCCTGCCCGGTCTTCGCCGACACTTCGATGAACTGCGTGTCACCGCCCCAGTCTTCGGGCACGACGCCCTGTGCCGAGAGTTCCTGCTTGATGCGTTCGACATTCGATTCCGGCTTGTCGATCTTGTTCACAGCGACCAGCAGCGGGACCGCTGCAGCCTTCGCATGACGGACGGCCTCGATGGTCTGCGGCATCACACCGTCGTCCGCGGCAACGACCAGCACGACTACGTCGGTGGCCTTGGCGCCGCGCGCACGCATCGCGGTGAACGCCTCGTGGCCAGGCGTATCGAGGAAGGTGATGGTGCCCTGCGGCGTTTCGACGTGGTAGGCGCCAATATGCTGGGTGATGCCTCCAGCTTCGCCGCTGGCGACGCGCGTGCGACGGATGTAATCGAGCAGCGACGTCTTGCCATGGTCGACATGGCCCATCACCGTCACCACCGGGGCGCGCGGCTCCTGCACCACTTCGGCGTGCGGCTCGGTCACGACCAGGAATGCCTCCGGATCGTCCAGCTTGGCCGGCTTGGCGACATGGCCGAGTTCACCAACCAGGATCATTGCAGTCTCCTGGTCGAGCACCTGGTTGATAGTCGCCATCGTGCCCAGCTTCATAAGGTGCTTGATCACCTCGGCCGCCTTGATCGACATCTTCTGGGCGAGCGCGCCGACGGTGATCGTCTCGGGAACCAGCACCTCGTGCACGACAGGCTCGGGCGCGTTGAATCCGCTGGAGGCGTCGTCGTCACCGCGTCCACGGCCACCCGGCCCGCGTCCGCCGCGCCAACCATGTGCACCCATCACGTCGCCGCGCGTCTTGATCGAACGTCGCCGGAGGTTCGGGTCCTGCCAGGGCGTGACTTCCTTCTTCTTGACGGTCTTCTTCTCGGCTTTCGCTGCCCGGTCTTCGGGCTTCACGATCGGCTTGTGCAGGGTGCCAGGCTGGGTCGGCGCCAGCTGTTCGGCGCCGGGCTTGACGGCCGCAGCAGGCGCGGCGGCCGGCGCCGGAGGCGGCTGGGCGGCAGCAATCGTTGCCGCCGCAGCGGCCTGCCGACGACGGGCTTCGGCTTCCTGCTTGGCCCTCAGCTCGGCGAGCTGGCGCGCAGCAAGGGCTTCGGCCCGCTTTGTCTCGGCTTCGCGAAGAGCCAGTTCAGCGGCGTCCAGAACCGGACCCGGACGCTTGCGCACGACGGTCCGCGTCGGGGTGGATGGCGCTGGCGCGACAGCCGCAGCCTCGGCCGGCGCGGCTGCCGGAACGGGCCCTTCAGTTGCGATGGCCACGTCCACCATCGGTGCGGGTTCGGGTTCTGGTTCTGGTTCTGGCTCTGGTGCGGGTTCTGGCTCGGGTTCCGGCTCCGGCTCGGCAACCATGACGGGTTCCGGCTCCGGTTCCGGCATCGGCTCAGCTACCAGCTCAGGTACCGGAGCGGCGACGACGGCTTCTTCGGCGATTGCGTCCAGACCATCCTCGGCCGTCGGGAGCAGCGCGGCGGCGGCGCCCTCTGCCCC